>WRHG01000031.1 GCA_009783365.1 Clostridia bacterium
TTCTTCGTTGACGTAGCGGATAGCCACGCCCAATTTGGAGTGAGCGCTAAGAATCCCGGCGCCGCCACGGCGGGAAAACTCTCTTCCTAAACCCATCACGAAAACGACGGGAAACTCCAGCCCTTTTGATTTGTGTATGGTCATGATACGAACCACATCTTCCCAAGGGCTTAGTAAAACAGGGCTGCTTCCCTCCTTCAGCGTTTCCTGATCGCCGATGGTCTGCAAAAAGAAGTGAAGATCCCCGCCATGGCGTGTTACATGCTCGCTGGCCTGGGTACAGAGCATTCGTAAATTTGCCTGCCGCAGTTTTCCGCCGGGTTGGGCTCCGTAAAAATCATACATGCCGCTCCTGCGCAGAAAATCCCATAAATATTCATCCAAGGGCATGCTTTGCTGCAAAAAGCGTTCTTGCTTGAAATCCAGGAGCACCTTTTGGCAGCGGGAGGACAATGCGCTTTTTGGCTTGGCGTCCGCAGCCGCCATAAACGCTTCTAAGTAACTGGCGTTCAGCTCCGTTTTATGCAGGCGGACCTGAGCCAATTCCTCTTCCGAAAACGTATATTGGGGCCCGCGCAGGGCAGCTAAAAAGGACAAGTCATCCATCATGTTATCAAGGAGCCGCAGGTGGACAAGTGCTTGCCTGATTTCCGGGCTTTCCATGCCGCTTTTTTGGTCCTCACAGTAAACAGGGATACCGGCAGACGTAAGCGCCTGCTCTACACCGACGACCACACCCCTGACGATGGGGAGCAATATCACCATATCCCGGTAACGCAGCACGCCGCTTTCGTTTCCAGCCCGATCCAAGAGCGGTTGACCCACCAGACGATTGATTTCTGCCGCGATCTTTTTCGCTTCTTCCCGGAATTGATCCGCCGCTTTCTTTCCCTGCCGCATCATCAGGTGGAGTTGAGGAGGAACATCCCCGGCGGAAGGAAGGCCGGGATATAGCATAGCGTCCGCATCGTAGTCAATCTCCGTTACCGATTCCTGCATCACATGTGAAAAAACCCGGTTTACGGTATGTAAAACGCTTTCCCGGCTTCGAAAGTTGTGGCTTAAGGATATTTTTCGCTGTTCTGCTTTTGCATCTGCAGAAAATTGACGCTGCTTCGCTATAAACAAGGATGGATCTGCTTGTCGGAACCGGTATATGCTCTGCTTTACATCTCCAACATAAAAGCAGGAAAATGCAAGCGGCAGGTCGGCAGGACCTTCGTTTACGGGGCGGGTTCTTCCGCTGCCTGCCGGGGCGCCCTCCGTTTCCAGGGAGGAGGGTGCTGTCCCTTGAAACGGTTTGACGGCATTGAGGATCGCTTCCTGTATTTCGCTGATATCCTGGTATTCGTCCACAAAAATTGCGTCAAAACGGCGGGAGACTTTGGCTTGGATCCTCGGCTGGCCAAGAATGGAAAGGGCCATGTGCTCTAAATCGGAAAAATCAATCACATTCCGGTCAGACTTAAGTTCACCGTAGCGATTGTGAAGCCACTTGGCCGCCTGCGCCAAGCCGCGAAGGGCAGGCTGCATGGCTTCCAAGTCGCGGATCCCTTGAGAAGCGTCCCGCGGGAGAAGCGCCTGCATTTCGTCCACTCGCTTTTTATATTGCTCCCGGACCATCTTCAATTGGTCTCGGAGGTGGATTTCCGCCGGTTCCTTCAATCGATAACCGGGCATCTTGCCGAAGGTACTTTCCACAGAGGTCTTCAGCAGCGCCAATAGGTTGTAAGAGGCCTCATGCAAGCGATCCAGCACCAACCCGTCTTCGCGAAGCATGCTGCTGTATCCCTCTTTGCAATGGGGAGTCTGAACAAGAGCCGTTGCCCTTGCCCACGCGGCCCGGGCGCCCGCAATCAATATGCGGCAATCCGCAAGAAGGGTTTCCGCCATGGGGCCATGGGACAGATCCTCTTCGCTGTATTGCCGTTCCGTATGGGTGTGAAGCCACGCAAAGGGGTGAGGGAGGGACAGCAAAAAGGAATATAGGGAAAGGAGCATATCCTCTATTTCGCGCTGAGTAAATTTCCTCGTCAAGGCGCCCAGGTTTTCATCGTTCAAAGCCTGCTCGTAGAGTAGAGCCAGGGTTTCTTCCAATGCTCTTGTGAGCAGCTGTTTCTTCATCATTTCATCGCAAAGGGTGGATAGGGGATCAATCGCGGCGATTTCAAAAAATTCCCGGACCAGTTTCTGACAAAAAGCATGCAAGGTGCTGATCTGCGCGTTTTCTACCAGCTCCGCCTGGCGGCGCAACACATCGTTGTGACCGTCTTTTTCCAAAAAGCGGGCTTCCAACCGCTCTCGCATTTCTGCCGCCGCCGCGTTGGTGAAGGTCACCACCAGCATCCTATCGATTTGATAACCCCTTTGCTGAATCAGGGTGTATATCCGCTCCACGAGCACCGCCGTTTTTCCGCTGCCTGCGGCTGCGGAAACCAACAGCTCCGAATTGAGGGCATTCATAGCGCTTTGTTGCGCCGGGGTAAAAGCCATCCATGCTCACCTCGTTCCGGCGTCATTGTAAGCCATTCGCGGGTGGATGTCAAAACCAACAAACAGAGGAGCGCGAAGGTCACAGTTGGTTTGTCGAAAAGGGGATTCCATGATATAATGACCCCACCTTTTGGCGTATAGGAGGCGTGCATGGCAACAACACAGTTCGATATCGCGTCCGTTAAACAGAGCATTGCCGGGAAGCTCCAGCGCTATAACGGCATCACTGTGGCGGAAGCCACCCCGCAGCAGATCTACAAAGCCGTCGCCTCCACCATTCGGGATCAGATGATGCAGATGTGGATGTATTTTCGCGAACTTCAACGCAAGGAGAAAGGAAAGCGGCTGTATTACCTTTCCGTAGAATTCTTGACGGGACGGGCGATGAATTGTAATTTAATCAACCTGTGCAGCCGGGAAAACTATGCTAAAGCGCTGGAGGAAATGGGTATTCGTTTATTGGATATTTTGCCGGAGGAACCGGAACCCGCGCTGGGGAACGGAGGCTTGGGCAGATTGGCTGCCTGCTTTCTGGACAGTCTGGCAAGCTTGAGCATCCCGGCCATGGGCAGTACCATTCGCTACGAGTACGGGTTATTCCGACAAAAGATGGTGGATGGACAGCAGGTTGAGTTACCGGACACCTGGCTGCAAAACGGGAATGCATGGGAGGTGCCCGTAGTGGAGGACACCTGTCAAGTGCAGTTTGGCGGAGAAATAGAGGAGCGGGCGGTGGGGGGGCGGATGGTTTTTCGCCTGGTGAATGCGTACACCATTGATGCCGTGCCCTATGACATGCCTGTAATAGGATACGACAACCAATGCGTGAACACCCTTCGTACTTGGTGTGCCCGCAGCCGGGAGCGGATTGATCTGCGCTCCTTTGGGGAGGGCGAATATATGAAGGCCATGGAAGAAATGCAAATGGCCGAGGTGATTTCCAAGGTGCTCTATCCGGAGGATACGCATTACGAAGGAAAGATGCTGCGGCTGAAACAGCATTATTTCTTCACCAGCGCCACGCTGCAAAACGCGCTGAAGGTTTTTAAAAAGCAGTATGGCGGCGATTTTGACCTTCTGCCGGATAAGGCGGTGTTTCACATCAACGATACCCACCCGGGCCTGGCCATCCCGGAAATGATACGCTTGCTGATTGACGAGGAGGGGCTCACTTGGGAAATGGCCCAGCGGATCACCTACCGATGTATCGCCTATACAAATCATACCGTCATGGCCGAGGCGTTGGAACGCTGGCCAATGGATATGATGAAGCAAACGCTGCCGCGTATCTTTATGATTTTGGAAGAGTTGAACCGCCGGGTTTGCGAGCAGCTTTTTCAACACTACCCGGAACAGTGGGAACGTATCGGACATATGGCAATTATTGCCTACGGTCAAGTGCATATGGCAAACCTCTGCGTTGCACTCAGCTTTAGTGTTAACGGAGTCAGCCAGCTTCACGGAAAAATTTTAACCGGGACTGTTTTCCATGACTATTGGAGGCTGGATAAGGGTAAGTTTTCAGCCATCACCAACGGCATTACCCACCGCCGCTGGCTTTTGGCGGCCAACCCGAAGCTGACCAAGCTGTTTCAAGAGGCCGTTGGCGACGGATTTGTGCGCGACCCTCAGCAGCTTAAAGACCTACTGCCCTTTGCCCAGGATGCGGCGTTTCGTGAACGGTTTGACCGGATCAAGAAAGAAAACAAGGGCCGGCTTCAAGGGCTCATCAAGCAGCGGCAAAACATCCCTATCGATACATCCTTTATTTTTGACGTGCAGGCCAAACGGCTTCATGAATATAAGCGGCAATTGCTGAATGCTCTGCATATCCAGGTGTTGTACAATCGCATCTTGGATGACCCGGGCTTTACCATGCATCCGCGCTTGTTCCTTTTTGGCGCCAAGGCGGCCCCGGGTTATTGGCGCGCGAAGTTAATCATTCGGTACATTAACGCGTTGGCGGCATTGATTGATCAAAACCCGAGGGCCAGGGAAATGCTGAAAGTGGTGTATATTGAAAACTATGATGTTTCCACAGCCGAGGTGCTGATGCCTGCGGCGGAAATAAGCCAACAGCTGTCCACGGCCGGGAAGGAAGCCAGCGGTACCGGCAATATGAAGTTTATGATGAACGGCGCGGTGACCCTGGGCACAATGGACGGCGCCAATGTGGAAATTTATGAGCAGGTAGGGACCGGCAACATTTATATCTTTGGCATGCGGGCGGATACTGTGGATGCCATGTACCAAGAGGGTGTATACAACCCCATGACCATTTACGAAAATAATTATGAGATCCGTAAAGTCATGAACCAGTGGCTGGACGGCACGGTTTTTCCGGGGGAACCCCTGGCGCTGCAAGATCTGTATCATATGCTGCTGACGGGGGATCATGGAGGAATGGCGGATCCCTATTTTGTGCTAAAGGATTTTGGCAGTTACTCTATGGCTAACCGGCGCATTGCAGAGGATTATTGCGACCGGGAAAAGTGGTTGAAAATGGCGATTGTCAACTCTGCCATGTCCGGTTTTTTCAGCAGCGACCGTACCATCCGGGAATACAACGATAAAATATGGCATATTAATCCGCTGGGAAGCCTCCCGAAAACCAGCCGGTAAGAATGTACATAGGAATCTACGGGTTGTAGGCCCTTCCCGATCGCATTGCAACATATGACAAAATTGTGCAACATTGATTTCGAAATCACATCATATTGTTGACATTTTTTACACATATGATATAATGATGTCATGCAATGACCTTGCATTTTCCCGAATGATCTGTGTAGCACGAAATGACCAGCCGGACAGCGCCCAATTCATGAGCAATCATTTGTAATATTTATCTTCATAACAGCAGCTGATGATGATTAAGTATTACATTTTCGTCATGACATATGGAGGCGTTATCCCATGGAAAAACAACTCAAGGTAACCTATCATTATAACAGCGGCTTTTCCATACGAATTGGCGGAATGCTGCTGATTTTTGACTACTGGGAGGGGGAAGGGCAGTCTCTTCCCGAGGTGGGCCGGCTTACCAGAAAGATTCTTTCCGCCTATGAACAAATATACGTTTTTGTGAGCCATTCCCATCCGGATCATTTTTCCTCAGTCATCTATAATTGGCGGGAAGGCCTGCCAACCACCTATGTGGTGAGCTCGGACATGCCGGTGGGAACCCGGGGAAAAAGGATCGTTCCCCTGGAAACGATGGATCTGGGCCCGGATATCAGCGTAAAGGCCTTTGGCAGCACGGATCTTGGCGTTTCTTTCCTGGTGCGGGCTTATGGCATGGATATTTTTCACGCGGGAGATCTCAATTTATGGCATTGGCGGCAGGAAAGCTCTCTGCGTGAAATTGAGGCTGCGGAAACTGCTTTTTATCAAGCCTGCGCGCCGTTGAAGGGCGAAAAGATCGATTTGGCGCTATTTCCAGTGGATCCAAGGCAGGGGATGATGTATGACGCCGGCGCGAATCACTTCATTTTGACGCAAAAACCCAGGGTGTTCATCCCCATGCATTGGCAGGACCGAGAGGAAGTAGCCGTTGATTTCGCCCGCCGGGCGAAATCCCCGCAAACAGAGGTGCTGGCGCTGGTACGGCCAGGGGAAGCGGCTACCATCAGCTATAGGGACCATCATCTGAATATTCATATTATCGAGCCGCCTAAGGATATGGCGGATCTGCCCATCTCGCCCATGCGCCGGCCGGAGCGCCGGCCTATGGAAGCACAAGGGGACGACCCCTTTGTGGATACAGATTTGCCGGTAGAATTGGAGTAAGTTTGAAAGACGCCGGAACATCCATGCAGGCGCCTTTGAGAGCAGGAGGAAAAAACATGTTTCGGATGGTTCATGAGAACTACAATGTTCTTGTTTTGGAGAGATCCATCGCGTTTTATGGGGAGGCGCTTAACCTCAAGGAAGTGCGCCGTATCGCCCGCGATGGCTTTACGATTGTTTTTCTCTCCGATGGCGTCAGCGATTTTCAGCTGGAGTTGACTTGGCTCAAGGATCGGAAGGAGCCTTATCACCTGGGCGATGGAGAGTTTCATTTGGCCTTTGAGACGGATCATTACGAAGAAGCGTATGCCAAGCATCAAAAGATGGGCTGCATTTGCTTTGAGAACAAAGAAATGGGCATCTATTTTATCGAAGATCCGGATGGATACTGGCTGGAAATTGTGCCAAAACGATAACCCGCCACCAGCGTATTAAAACGCATTATTACTCACAAGCAGGTACCGGAGATAATATCCGCCGGAAAATATATGCCAACCCAGCAAAGAAAGCGCAACGCCAAAGGATACCCATTCATACCAGGGTTTTATGGTTTTTTTCAAAAACTCTTTATAGAAAAGCAAGAATCGGCCCGTCATTAATACCCAGAGCATAAGGGAACTGCTCATGCTGGCCCACTGGAAGTTGCCGTGTCCAAATCGGAGGCCCGTTTCCCGGAATAACATCGATTCCAAAACGCTGAACCCAGTCATCAGCAAGGCGATCACCAGCATTTTATCCTGGAACAGGCTCTTTTTCATACTGCAAAGCAACACAAATAAAGGGAAAGCCGTCATCACCAATAAGCTGCGCACAGCGCCCCAGGCGCTATCCAGGGATACGCCAAAGTCCACGCCGCTGGAAAAGGGTACTACCACGCCGGTATAGTATAGGTATTGCAGGCAAAAATAACATGCGGCAGGCAGAAAAGCCACTATCAGCTGCAAAAAAAAGAGGCTGTTTTTTGGATGTCGTATCCATTGTACCAGGAAAAAGACCATGCAGGCTGGAAGGAAGGCTTGCATGAACGTGGGTTTGCAAGCCAAGGAAAACATGAGGAGAACAGCCAGCACGAACACCCTGCTCCAAGGGAGCCGGGTGTTCGTGCCGCCTTCCGGCAGGCGCCGCGTAAAATCATACCAGCAGTGTACGATATATGGCACGCACAGCAGCATGGAAACATTGACCAGCAATTGGGTAGGATTGTGCCAGGCGGTGGGAGAGCCTACCCCGCGATATACCCCGCTGTTGAAACCGGGAACCAGGATGCCCGTAATAAACATCAGTAAAAATCCGGACAGGGTGATGAAATTGCTGTGGATTCGCTCCTCCGTAATATGAGTTAGCAAAAGAATCGTCAGCATCATACCCAGAACTTTCACCAAAGCGCATACCACAGCCGATGCCCAGATCAGCGGGACTCCCAGCTGGTAGAGAACCGACACGAAAATGTGCCAGAGGGGATAGGCAAGCCGGCTGGTGATGCTGTGTAAATCCTGAAAGTTAAACTCGCTTGCGATGATTGCATGAACATGCATGTCCGTTCGGACAAATTGGAATTCTCTGGCAAACATCCATAGAGAAAAAATAAAAACAGCCAAGTACGCGCATAAGCGCAAAGGGTCCGTCTGTCTTTTTTTTATAGGCGCGCCGGCAGTGACGACAGGGCCGGTGGGGGAATGCATCCAGGTTCCTCCTTTTAGGAAATCGCAACGGGAGAACCAAGCAAAAGCATACGCCAAGCATTATAGCACGGGGAACCGTAAAAGGCAAAACAGCTCGTCATTCGCCGTGAGGCGCTTCGGGTACAAGGGGTGGGGCTTCCTCCGTGCCAGCATTTTCCGGCATGGCGGAAGGTGTCGGCCTTATGTCCGCTGCGGGGGATTCTGACGGGGGGATGTTTGCCGGTATGGAAAGAGTTTCACCGGTCTCGGAGGTTTCCATAAACACCCAATGTGTGGCGTCCACCTGGGGCGGAAGGCTCATGGTCATCGTGCCGTTGTAGTATACGGTGATCGGCGCTCCCGCGATGGGTTGAGGCATGCCGGATTCCACGTGAACCAAGGCTTCGCTAAAAAGCGCATCCCCGGCTAAAAGGAGCTTTCCGTTGGCCGTTTCCGTTACAACGCCTTTTAAGGCGTAGCATCCCAAGTGATCCGCATGGGTCTGCGGAGGTTTTGAGCTGGCAAGAGCGCCGCTGTATTTAGCGAATACATACATTCCAACTTCCAGGGGGATTCCGCCCAATACGCCCTCCAGAACGGTTTCTGCATCCACGTTTAGAAAAACAGAGCCTTTTTCCGAATCCGAGACCATGATGCCGTACTCCATGACCTCTGTGATCAGGCCGCTGAGTTCGGACGTCTGCATCTGCACCTCGCCCAGGCTGGCCGCAGGCTGCGATAAAACACAGGCAACGGCCAGCAAAAGCGATAATTTCATCCCTTTTTTGATATGCATGTCATTTCCTCCGTCGTTTCAATAGCAATTCTCTGTAATCAGCAAATGGAGCGGCGTCGTTCCAAATAAGGGTCTTGGTCCGACAGGGTTACAGGAGCGAGAACAGATCTACTTGGCTTGTCTCAGGAAGTTCCGCCAAAGCGCCCTGTTGGCGCAACATATCCAGCGTACTGGCGCCAAGCCGTGCGCGGAGGCGCAAATCCTCAACAGATAGAAAAGGCTTGGCAGGGTTGCGGGCTTCTACTATGCCCTGTACAGCGGCTTCGCCAAAACCACTGACGGCGGTAAAAGGACAACGAAGATCGCCGTTTTCCGGCAAAAAACGCATGGCGTCACTTCTGTATAAATCTACCGGCAGCATACGGATACCGCGAGACTGCATTTCCAACAGCATGTGGTATGCATTTTGCTCCTGTTTTTCCTTGACGCTCAGCTTTTCATCCCGAGCGTTCATCTCCAGCAGAGTGGCACGGAGGCTTTCTTTGCTTAACAACATCCGGGCGGCGTCAAAGCCGTCCGCCCGAATGGAAAAATACGCCGCGTAGTAGGCCAGAGGATGATAGACCTTGTACCAGGCCACCCGCAGAGCCATGGTTACATAGGCTACGGCATGTCCCTTCGGAAACATGTACTTGATTTTTTTACAGCTTTCGATAAACCAGTCCGGCACGCGCTTCTCCCGCATGGCGGTCTCCATGCCCGGGGTTAACCCCTTGCCCTTGCGGACAGACTCCATGGCGTCAAAACTCAGCTTGCTTTCCACGCCGATGGCAATCAGGGAATTCATGATGTCATCGCGGGTGCAGATGCATTGCTTCAAGGTGGCGATTCCGCGGTCAATCAGGTCCCTGGCATTGCCGAGCCAGACATCCGTGCCGTGGGACAGCCCGGATATTCGTATCAATTCCTCCATGGTACCGGGCCGGGTATCCCGAAGCATACCCTGAACAAAGGAGGTGCCAAACTCAGGGATACCCAATGTTCCCATTTCACAAAGAATGTCCTCGCTGTTGACTCCCAAGGCTTTTGGGCTGATGAATAGGCTCATAACCTTGGGATCCGTGAGGGAGATGGTTTTGTAGCTGCATCCTGTCAGTTCCTCCAGACGATGTATCATGGTAGGGTCGTCATGGCCCAGGCAATCCAGCTTCACCAAGATATCGTGCATGCTTCGGAAATCGTAATGGGTGGTGATGATGTTTCCATGAATATCGTCGGCCGGATGCTGGGTGGCGGTAAACTGATTGATGTTGTAGTCCTTGGGCAAAACCACAATGCCGCCAGGATGTTGGCCGGTGGTTCGTTTTACGCCCATGCAGCCCGCTGCCAAACGCTCCTTGTGCGCCCGCCCTGCGGAGATACCCCGTTCTTCCAGATACTTGGCGGTGAAGCCATATGCTGTTTTTTCCGCCAGGGCGCTGATTGTACCTGCCCGAAAAACATATCCTTCGCCAAATAGTTCCTCGATATATCGATGAGCTTTGGCCTGATATTCGCCGGAAAAGTTTAAATCAATATCCGGTACCTTGTCCCCTTCAAAACCGAGAAAGACTTCAAAGGGGATATCAAAGCCGTCTTTTATCAGGGGTGCCCCGCAGGTCTGGCATAAGGCATCCGGCAAGTCGGCCCCTACGGAAGCCAGGGAAGGGTCTGTGAATAGGGCGGTGCGGCAGGCGGAACACCGATAGTGAGGAGGAAGGGGATTCACCTCTGTGATACCGCACAGCGTTGCCACAAAGCTGGAACCCACCGAACCTCGGCTGCCTACCAAGTATCCGTCGTCCAGGGATTTTTGAACCAGCTTTTGGGCGATGGCGTAAAGCGTGGCAAATCCGTAACCAATGATACTTTTCAGCTCCTTGTGAAGACGCGCTTCGATGAGAGGGGGCAAGGGTTCGCCGTAAAGCTCCGCGGCTTGAGCCCAAGCCATGGTTTCAATGCTTTCCGGCGCTTCCGGCCAGAAGGGCTGGAAGGTTTCCTCGTCCTTTGGATGCTTTGGAAAGAGCCGGAGATCTTCCACCTGGGCCGCCAGGGCCGCGGGGTTTTTCACCACCACTTCGAGCGCTTTGGCCTCTCCCAAATAGGCAAATTCTTCCAGCATTTCGCCTGTTGTTTTGAAAAAAAGGGGAGGCTGTTCGTCCGGATCCTCATAACCGAGCCCCGCTTGCAAAATGGAGCGGTAGACCGCATCCTCGGGCGTTAGGAAGTGTACGTCGCCTGTGGCCACTACCGGCTTGGCCAGGCTTTCGCCCAGGGTCACGACCCGGCGGTTATAGTCCCGCAATTGTTCCTCATCCTTGGCATGGCCATTTTTGATCAGGAAGCGATTGTTTCCCGCGGGCTGGATTTCCAGAAAATCATAAAAAGCAGCGATTCGCCGCAGGTCGGCCTCAGGTTTGTCCGATACAAGGGCTTGAAAAAGCTCGCCTGCCTCGCAGGCGCTGCCAAGCAGCAAGCCCTCCCGGTACTCCTCGACAAGACGCCGGGGCAGGTTGGGATGGCGGTGAAAATAGCGAAGGTGGCTCTCGGAGATCAGCCTGTTCAGATTCTCCATACCCCGCTGGGTTTTTGCGAGCAGAATGATGTGATAAGATTGGCTCATGCTTTCGCCGCCAAGAGCCGCTTCTATTTGAGACAGCAAGCGTACATCCTGTTTTTCCAGCGTTTCAAACATCCTTTGGAGGCATTGCGCCGTAGCGGCGGCATCATGGACAGCCCTGTGGGCATTCTTCTGAGAAACCCCCAAAACTCGGCAAATTGCGCCGAGCCGGTGGCTGTGCATTTTGGGAAACATGCGTCGGGCCATGACCAGCGTGTCCAGTACCGCTGGATGGAAGTATCGTTTCATACGTTTGCATTCAGCCTGAAGCATGCCCATATCAAAGGGAGCGTTGTGCGCTGCCACAGGGCAGTCACCAATGAAAGCCAGCAGTTTTGCTACCGCTTCGGAGGGGCTTTCTTTGCCGCGAAGCATCAGATCCGTAATGCCGTTCACTTTGGACGCTTTAGCCGGCATCGGTATACCGGGGTTGCACAGCATGGAGAGTTCGTCTACCACCTGACCCCCCTGCAGTTTCACCGCGCCGATTTCCACAATGCGGTCTACCGCGGTGGATAGCCCGGTTGTTTCAAAGTCCAGCACAACGATGGGGGAGGAAAACGGCTTGGTCGGCGCGTCCTGCATAACGGGCACAATGTCGCATAAATACCCCTCCATGCCCGGTATCAGCTTGATGCCGTGCCGCTTGGCGGCGTTGAAGGCGGCGGGGAAAGCTTGCGTTACGCCATGGTCCGTTATGGCCACGGCAGGATGGCCCCACATGGCTGCTTGGGCGATCAACGCGCCCGCATCGGTTGTGGCGTCCATAGCGCTCATGGTGCTGTGCATATGCAACTCCACCCGCTTTTCAACGGACGTGTCCAACCGCTCGTGCTTGGGCATCTGCTGTATATCCCGCACGGTGACGGAAAGATCGCCCAAGAAGGGATCGGCGCGGCAAACGCCCCGGATGCGGACGCGCAGGCCATTTTGAAGCTGCTGAGCTTGCTCCGCCAAGCGTTGTCGCTCCTCCTCGGTGGGTAACGCCGACACTTCGTCCAAACCTCCTCGCTTGGCGCGATAGGGGAAGAAGGCTTTGCAAAAAACGGTACCCGTGTTGTCATAAACGGTAAAGGAGCAGAGCACGGTTTCGCCGCCTTTGAGTTCCTTAGGCGGGTTGACGCCGGTAATCGTGCCCTCAATGACGATAATACCGCTATCATCCGCTAATTCGGCAATAGGCACCGGCGTATCCCCAATAGCCCGTCCTTTTAGTACGGGCCCCTTGGCATCTTTTGTTTTGCCGTGAGCAGGGCCGGCAGTGGAGCGGCCGTTTCGAGAACCTTTGCCGGCTGCGGCTCTGTCGGATGCCGGGGTATCGGGTGAGGGGTCGGAGCTTGCGGATGTGTTGTAAGCGTCCGTCGCCGAATTCTGAGGAAAATCTTGAGGCAAACCACGCTGTTCCCGCATTTCGCTGACCCATTCTTCCCGCTGGCCACAAACGCATAGCGCCACGGATACCTTCAGGCGGAAGATATCCCAAACCGCCTGGGACAGTTTTTCATCCAAACGGTGCCGGCGAAAATACTGCACCGAAATTTCGTCAGGGCAGGTGAGCAGGATTCGCCCATGCTCCACACTCCAGCCCACATCATGGATCCAGGCGGAGAGGGCAGGGCTTTGGCGGCGAAGAAAATCCGTCAATACAGAGATGTATCCGTCGATGTTTTGCAAAAAATCCCGGCCCAGGGCGGGGGAGGCCACCCGCAGAGCAATGGCGATGCCTGGAAAGACGCTGCGAAGTTTCCGTTCCAACGAAAGAAAGTCTTTTTCCGCCACCAGCACATCGCTGAAAAAGCTGATATATGCCTTGTTGATTGTTCTTTTGTAAAGCACGCGCTCCACCTGAAGCTTTCCCTGCAATATGGGAATCGTCGCTTCCAGAAGGCGCAGCAGCTCTTGTTTATTCAAGCTGAAACCTCTTTTGTTTTGGCGATTTCGCGGGCACGGGCAATCAGGATCTCAGCCAGGTCGCCTTCCACCCGCGTGGGGGGCCTTCCCCGTTCAAACAGCGCAGCCGAGGCATAACCACCGTCCCCTTCGGCGCTTTTACCGGAAGGGTTACCGCCGGCCAGGCCAACGTCCGCTTCCCGAGCCTCGCCGGGGCCGTTGACAACACAGCCCATAACCGCCACGGTGAGCGGAACCGCCAGATCCGCCAGAGCCTCCTTTACCCGGCGGGCGATGGTTGCCACATCAATGCCGGCGCGCCCGCAGGTGGGGCAGCTGATTACATCCGTATAACCCGGACGGAGGCCAACGGCCCGCAGAATATCAATAGCAGCCTGAACTTCCGGGAGTGGGCTTCCGGTGAGGGATACGCGGATGGTATCGCCGATGCCCTGCAACAGCAATGAGCCGATACCGATAGCGCTTTTTATATTGCCTGTTCCAGGCAGACCCGCTTCTGTGACGCCAACGTGCAGGGGATAGCCGGTCTCTTCAGCCGCCAGCTGGTAGGCTTGTACGGTGAGAGATACGTTGCTGGCCTTCAGTGACAACACGATATCATGAAAACCTACGTTTTCCAAAAGTTTGGCATGGGCCAAGGCGCTGTCCAGCATGCCTCTGGCGGTAACGCCGCCGTCCCTGGATAGAATTGTCCTTTCAAGGGAACCGCTGTTAACCCCAATGCGGATGGGTATATGATGAGCTTTGGCACAGTCCGCCACCCGGCGAACCGCAGCCGCGCCGCGAAGATTGCCCGGATTCAGGCGCACCTTGGCAACGCCGCGTTCAATAGAACCCACCGCCAAATCCGCCCTGTAGTGGATGTCTGCCACCAGAGGCACGGGGCTTTGTTCAACCAATTTTCGGATGGAGGGCAAACAGTTTTCATCATAGACGCTGCAACGAACAATATCGCATCCGGCTGCGTGTAAAGCTTGAATTTGAGCCAGAGTGGCGTCCGCATCCCGGGTGTCGGTATTGGTCATGCTCTGTACGGTGATCGGCGC
>WRHG01000032.1 GCA_009783365.1 Clostridia bacterium
CGCCAGGTGATCCGCGGCAGTGGAAGCTGCAAATCGACGTTCAGCAGATGGCGGAACACATGCCGATACGCTCCTTCGATCACTCCCTGAACGTCCTCCGGATCCACGAAGCTCATTTCCATATCAAACTGGGTAAACTCCGGCTGGCGATCCGCCCGGCCATCCTCATCCCGGAAGCAGCGGGTAATTTGGTAGTACTTGTCCAAACCGGAGAGCATCAACAGCTGCTTATAAATTTGCGGACTTTGGGGAAGGGCGTAAAAGGTTCCCGGCTTGCAGCGGGCGGGCACCAGGTAATCCCGGGCGCCTTCGGGGGTGGACTTGGTCAGCATGGGGGTTTCCACTTCCACAAATCCCTGGCTGTCAATATACTCCCGAAGCAGGCGGGTCACCTGGTGGCGCATACGGAGCATCTGCTGCATACAGGGCCGGCGCAGATCCAAATACCGGTAGGTAAGGCGCAGGGATTCCTGCTCCTTGGTGTCCTCCTCAACATAGATGGGAGGCGTCTTGCTTGCGTTTAAGATAACAGCCTCTTCCGCCGCCACCTCAATCTCGCCGGTTTTCAGCTTTTCATTGACGGCTTCCGCAGCCCGCATGGTCACTTTGCCGCGAACTTCCAGCACGTATTCGCTATGCAGGCTCTCCGCCACGGCCAAGAGCGGCCGTGAAATGACGTTGCCGTCAAAGACCACCTGCACGACGCCTGTATGATCCCTTAACCACACGAAGATGATGCCGCCCAGATTGCGGGACCGCTGTACCCAACCCTTCAAAATCACAGATTGTCCGGCATGCGCCTTATTAACTTCGCCACACATGTGCGTGCGTTGATTCATGTTCTATTCACTCCTCATTACGGGCGAAGGCGCTCATTGAGCAACCCCGGCGCCTCTACAAGCGGCGTTTCCCACTCTTCCTTGGTGTTCATGTCCCGTATTCTCACAACGCCGCGTTCCAATTCATCATCTCCGAGAATGGCCACGATTTTTGCGTTTAGCTTGTCCGCATACTTGAACTGCGCTTTCAAACTACGGACCTGATGGTTCATGTCCGCCCGAAGCCCCTTGGCTCGAAGGACCCCTACAAAATGAAAAGCTTTGGCGGCGGCACCCTCGCCCAGATTGGCCACAAAGACTTCCGGCGACTCCTCATCCACCCTTAACAGGCACTCGCCTTCACCCAGCCGGTCCAACAGCAT
Organism: Clostridia bacterium; assembly: GCA_009783365.1. Next base: position 1,202 of record WRHG01000032.1, read on the forward strand.
GATGACCCGCTCGATCCCCATGCCAAAGCCGACTCCCGGAATACTAGGGCCGCCCAATTCCTCCACCAGCCCGTCATACCTGCCGCCGCCACACACCGTCAACGCAGCCGCGCCAACTCCCGTAGTAATCTCAAAAACGGTCTTGGTATAATAATCCAAACCCCGTACAATGCCTGTGTCTATCTGGAAATCAAGGCCTTCCCCATCCAGATATCCCTTAAGTGAATTAAAATGCCTGCTGCACGCTTCGCATAGCAAGTCCAGCATCACGGGTGCGTCCGCAAGCTCTGCGCGACAGCCCTCCTCCTTGCAGTCCAAGGCGCGCATGGGATTGGACACAATGCGTTCCCGGCAATTCCGGCACAATTGATCCAGTTTGCTTTGCAGATATTCTCTCAACCTTTGCTGATAGGCCGGCCTGCATACGGGGCATCCGATGGAGTTGACGCGTGCGGACAAATGCCTAAGGCCAAAGCCGGCTAGCAAATTCACCACAAGCATTATCAACTCCGCGTCCGTAGACGGCTGGGCTGCGCCAAAGCATTCCATGCCAAATTGATGGTGTTCCCGCAGCCGGCCGGATTGAGGAGATTCATAACGGAAGTGGGGCGCGCTTATGTAATACGCTTTTAACGGCAAGGCCCGGGCATACAACCCGCTTTCCACAAAAGCTCGGACAGTGCCCGCCGTGCTTTCCGGTTTTAAAGTGACGCTGCGCCCGCCTTTGTCTATAAATGAATACATTTCCTTTCGGACTACGTCGCTGGTCTCTCCCGCGGCTCGGGCGAACAGTTCCGTATGCTCCAGCACAGGGGTTCGGAGCTCCCGATATCCCGCCAGCAGGGCCGCATCCCGCATGGCTTGCTCAACGGCCCGCCAACGGGCGCTATCTGCGGGCAACACGTCCTTCATTCCCTTCGGCACCTTGGTCAGCATGGGTCCACCTCGCTTATCCTGTTCAAACGCAAGTACAACAAGGATTATACATGCCGCTTGAGCGTGCTGTCAAGGCAGCCCCGGAGGTGATAACAAGGAAATGGAAAATGATTGAGAGCATAAACCTCGATTACGCGAAGTGATGTCCCAGACATTGCATGCCGTACAAGCCCGCGCCGATTACGCCGCTCTCCTGCATTGACTCTGAATACAAAATATGAAGATTTGCGGCCGGAAAAGGTTTACGCGTGTGCTTACATATGTAATACTCCAGGCGTTCGGCGGGGAATCCCCGCATCTGCACTACGCCGCCGCCAATAAGTATGCATTCCGGATCAAGGATCGTAATCTCAGCGGCGATGGGGAGTGACAGATCCTCCAGGTACTCATCAACCCGGGGCGAATTCCAGTGCCGGGCAAATATATCACTGATGTCGGTACCCGGGAAGCACCTCGCGGAGAGCGCCTGCAGCCGAATCCCTGACGCGAACAGCTCCGCACATCCTTCATTGCCGCAACCGCATATCTCGTGTTCCGCCCGCATGGGTATATGGCCCAGTTCTCCGGCAACGCCATTTTTTCCAATAAGAATCTTTCCGTCGATCGCAATAACGTTGCCAAAACCGGTTCCGATATAAAACCCCAGCACAATGCCCGGGTCCGGAATTTTATAACGTCGCTTATCGTAGTAAAACAGCATATTTACGTCACGATCCACAAAAACAGGCGCACTCAAGCTGGATTCAAGAGTATCGGCAATCGCCAAACCGTCCAGGCCGGCAATATTGGGTGTGGAAAGCAAGGTGCGCCGGTCCTTGCTCACAGACGAAGGAAAGCCCAGCGCGATCCCGGCTGGCAAGCGCCCGTCAGTTACACGGCTGAGATAATCCCGAATAAAGCTTATTAAGCCGTATACGGCGCCACTGCCGAACACCTGCTGGCTCGCGCCGATCTCAAAATGGCTTAATCGGGCTTCGCTGTCTACAAGGCCGATTCGGATATTTGTACCGCCGATATCCAACCCGAGCACGTCGATGCCTTTACGCATCACTCACCGCCCATCCACGCCTGAGGCGTTTGCATAATCATAGCCCTATCATAGTAAGCAAGCGTTTCTCGTTGTGTATACATACATCGCTGTCATGCTGGAACAGTCCGGAAGCGCCTGTGTTCAGTATCTCCGTGCCCATGCAAGTCTGTTGTTATTAAGCAGGCAGGATGGTCATCGAATAAGCCTTCAAACCGGGAGGACCAGGAGTGAACAGCTCGCCTGGTTTCAGACGTGTCCGGGACGTTGCTCTTCACAATGACTCATCAGCAATTCCCCCAGTGCGTTCTATCTCCGCAATCTGTTCCACACGGCGCAAGTGCCGCCCGCCTTCAAAAATACCCGCCAGCCAACCCTCTATAATCATAAGCGCCAGATCCTTGCCTACAACACGGCTGCCCAGCGCCAGCATGTTGGTGTCGTTATGCTCGCGTGAAAGCCGCGCGGAATATGGATCGCTGCACACCACACAACGGATGCCCCTTACTTTGTTGGCTGCCAGCGATATGCCAACGCCGGTTCCGCAAAACAACAACCCCCGCCCGCACTCTCCTGACGCTACCGCCCGGGCAGCCCGAAGCGCATACACTGGATAATCGCATCGTTCGGCGGCGTATACGCCATAATCACGATAAGACAAGCCGTGCTCATCCAGGTACGCCATGACCTGCGTCTTTAGCTCGACGCCAACGTGGTCGCTCGCCAGTGCAATCATCACGCCACCTCCGATGAAGAAAGGGGGTTATGCGCGCTCAACAAAGCATTCATGATGCGTAAGCTGCGCGGAATAACCGGTATCCGCCGCTGAGGTTATAAACGTCAAATCTGTTTTGAACTAAAACCCTGGCGGCGGCGTAGCTGCGTACGCCGCTGTGACAGTGCACATAAACAGGCTTGGAAGGATCCAACTCTCCCATGCGTTCCCTCAAGGAATCCAACGGGATGTTGGTAAAGCCATCTATACGGCCCTGCGCAAACTCTTCCGGGCTGCGCACATCCAACAGAATAACGCTGCCGTCGCGGGGCAGGGCGTCCACCTCATGCCAGTGGAAGCTCTTCACCTTACCGGTCAGTACATTTTCGATTACGCATCCGGCCATGTTAACCGGGTCCTTCGCTGAAGAATACGGCGGCGCGTAGCACAGTTCCAGCCGAACCAGGTCATGAGCCGTCATGCCCGCGCGGATTGCCGTTGCCAGCACATCACAGCGCTTGTCTACGCCGTCGAAACCGACGACCTGCGCTCCAAGAATTTTACCGCTCGTTCTTTCAAAAATCACCTTCATGGACATGGGCTTTGAACCCGGGTAATACCCAGCGTGACTGGAAAGCCAAAGGAACACCTTGTCATAATCCAGCGAAAGGCGCTTCGCGGTTTTTTCATTCACACCGGTTGATGCCGCCGTCATATCAAAAACTTTAATGATTGCCGACCCCTGCGTGCCCGCATATTCAGAAAATATACCGCAGATATGATCGGCGGCGACCCTGGCTTGCTTATTCGCCGGGCCGGCAAGCGGAATCATTGCGGGTTGCCCCGTAACAAAATCAGCCACTTCCACCGCGTCCCCAATGGCGTATATATTCGGATCGGAAGTGCGCATATGCCGATCAACGACAATGCCGCCACCCTGATTAACCTCCAGCCCGGCATCCTTGGCGAGCCGGCTCTCCGGCTTTACGCCGATAGCCAGAAAAAGCATGTCCGTTTCCAACGTGCCGTCCTGCAGAACAACGGTCAAGCCGTCGCCGCGCTCGCCAATGCTTCGCAAACCATTATTCAGATATAGCGAAACGCCGTGTTGCCGCATATGCTGATGCAACTCTGACGCCATCTCTCTATCGAGAGGCGCTATTACTTGGTCTGACAGCTCGATCATGCTTACGTCCAAGCCAATGCGTTTCAAATTTTCAGCCATTTCGACCCCTATGAAACCACCGCCTACGACTGCTGCGCTATTCGGCTGGTGCTTGAATAAAAACGCTTTCATGAGGTCGACGTCGGCAATATTACGCAGCGTAAACACTCGCTCTGCGTTGATCCCTTCGATTGGTGGCTTAATCGGGACGCCTCCGGGCGATAGAATCAATTGATCGTATGCTTCAACATACACGTCACCGGTTTGAACGCTTTTCACTCTCACCGTTTTGGCGGCTCGATCAATGGACGCCACCTCGCTCTGTACCCGCACATCCACACGAAAACGTCGGTTAAAAAGCTCGGGTGTCTGCAAAAGCAAATCTTCCCGGTCGGCTATCTCTCCTCCGATATGATAGGGCAAGCCGCAGTTGGCAAAGGAGATATACTCCCCCTGCTCAAACATGATGATTTCGGCGTGTTCGTCCAACCTGCGAAGGCGCGCCGCCGCAGTAGCGCCGCCAGCCACTCCGCCCACAATAACAATTTTTCTCATCGACTATTCCCTCACAATCATCGCAGCTCACTTATTCTGTAAGCGTATGCGAAATTTCTGTTTTCAGCTCCCGCTTTATACCACATAAGGACATGGAAAGCGGTAGGCCCTCCAGCAATACGACTGTAGCCCTGGAATCGACGACCTGCAAGCGAATAAGCCTGCCCCGGTAGCGGAATTGAAAGGCATAGCACCGCCATGCGTCCGGCAGGAAGGGCGCCAGGGAAAGTCCGCCCACAGTACGCATGCCCGCAAAACCATGCGCAATGGAAAGCCAACTGCCTGCCATGCTGGTGATATGCAAGCCGTCGCCAGTGTCATTGTTCATATTGTCCAAGTCCAGGCGGGCGTTGCGCCGGTACATTTCCACCGCCTTGTCCCGATAGCCGATTTCCGCGGCTAAAATGCTATGCACGCAGGGGGATAAGCTGCTTTCATGGACGGTCATGGGTTCGTAAAAGTCAAAATTCTGTTTTTTTACATCTTTGCTGTACAGGTGCCCCAGGAAGTACAGCCCCTGCAGCACGTCAGCCTGCTTGATAAAGCAGGAACGGAGAATTTTATCCCAGGACCAATGCTGGTTTATAGGGCGCTCCGCCTCCGGAATTCGGTCCGCGGGCAGCAATTCCTTATCCATAAAGGTATCATGCTGTACGAAGACGCCCTGGCCTTCATCCTTAGGCTCATACATGCGTGACGCCACATCCCGCATATGGCTGAGTTCTTCCTCCGTAACGCCCAGCAGCGCTCTTCGCTCCGCCGGCGCCTGCCCGGCCGCCGTACAGAACATCTCGATGCTCCAGGCTGCTATCCGGTTGGTGTACCAGTTGTTGTTCACGTTATTTTCATACTCATTGGGACCGGTTACCCCGTGGATCATATACTGCTGTCTGCGTTTGCAAAAATGGACCCGATCCGTATAGAACCTGGCCACGCCGCAGAGAACGTCCAAGCCTTCCCGCAAGATATACTCTTGATCGCCGGTATATGTGGTATAGTAAAAGATCGCATGAGCGATCGCGCCGTTGCGGTGAATCTCCTCAAAAGTGATTTCCCATTCGTTGTGGCACTCAATACCTGTAAAAGTCACCATAGGAAAAAGTGCCCCGCGAAGGCCCTGCCGCCTGGCGTTCTCATAAGCGCCGTCCAACTGTAAATACCGGTACCGCAATAGCTGTCTGGCCACATCTTGACCGGCCACCGCCAAATAGAAAGGCAAGCAATAGGCTTCCGTGTCCCAGTAAGCGGCGCCGCCATACTTCTCGCCGGTAAAACCTTTGGGCCCGATGTTGAGGCGTTCGTCCTCGCCGGTATACGTTCCTTGAAGATGGAACAAGCTAAACCGGATACCCTGCTGTGCGGCGTCATCCCCGCCGATTTCAACGTCACAAGCCGCCCACCGGTCCTCCCAGGCTCCCCCATGCTCCGCCCGCAGCTTTTCGTACCTCACCTCCCGCGCCCGGGACGCCGCTCGCATGGCAAGGGTGACGAGGTTTTTTTCCTCATGATCACGGCTGGTAAAGCACAGCGCATACTTTTCAAGAATTGCCGTTTCTTCCGCCCGCATGGTCCCCTTATATACCGCCTCAACATAGCCGCTTCGGAGCGTTCGCCTCTCCAACTCCAGCCCGTTCGCCCAGCAACTCATGGCCGCTCCTACGGCGAAGCGCGGCGTACCGAAGAGGTTCTCTTTTGTTCGGGTCAGCAATGCGAGTGAATCTTCATTTTCCTCCTCAGCCAGCATGTCCCAGAATGTTTCGTCATAATTGCTGTCCCGGTTTGTTACATGGGCGTCCAGATACGGTTTCATCACAATTTGACCGTCAAAGTGAGGCGTGACGGCATAAGAAATCGCCAGCAACTCCTTTTGAGGCAGGGATACAAACCGCTCCGCCCGGACAAATACAAGCCCCTTGGGCATTTGCACCGTGAACCGGCGAGAAAATATACCCGTTCGCAAATCGAGTTCCCGATAAAAATTCTGGACGGAAGCATGATGCAGATCCAACGGAACACCGTCTATTTCCACATGAATACCCATCAGCCGCACGGCGTTGACCACCTTGCCAAAATACTCGGGATAGCCGTTTTTCCACCAGCCTACACGGGTTTTATCCGGAAACCATATACCGCCGATATATGTACCCAGATACGTGTCCCCGCTGAAATCTTCCTCAAAATTACCGCGCATGCCCATGTACCCGTTACCAATGGAGGTAAGGCTTTCCAAAATGAGGTTTTCCTTTTCGTCCAAACCTTCTTCCACAACCTTCCAAGGATCCACCAGGCGCCCCATCGCATACCTCCTTCCGGTCTATCGTCAATCAGCAGTTCTTCATATTACTCGCGGTTTTGACATCGTATCGAAAGCCTTTCTCCTTGTCAAGGAAAAAAGGTTCTTTGAAATTCCGAAAAACCGCCGCGTATTTGTTTCTTGACAAAAAATGAACGGCTTTTTAGAATCAAAAGGAATGGATTGATTGTCCGTACGCAACACATTGTCCGTACACAACACAAAGAAGACGTAAGGCGGGTGCCCCCATGATAATTGCCGACTTGCACATCCACTCCAAGTACTCACGGGCAACAAGCCGGGACTGCGATGCCGGTCATCTTGATTTATGGGCCCGCTACAAGGGGATCGGACTGGTGGGCACAGGGGACTTTACCCATCCCGCCTGGCGAAAGGAGTTGGCGGAAACACTCGTACCCGCCGAAGACGGGCTATACACGCTTCGGCAGGAATTCCGTATCCCCGCGGAAGTAATGCTCCCCTCCCAGCATTCCATTCATCCATCCACGGTTTGTTCCGCTCCCCGCTTCCTGATCTCCGGTGAAATCAGCACCATTTACAAAAAAAACGGAAAAACCCGCAAGGTCCATCATCTGATCCTGCTGCCCAGCCTGGAAGACGCTGAAAGGCTGTCCCACAAGCTGGAAGCAATCGGAAATCTCCACTCCGACGGACGGCCTATCCTTGGGCTGGACAGCAGGGACCTTTTGGAGATCACATTGGATACCTGTCCACAGGCCGTCTACATACCGGCTCATATTTGGACGCCTCATTTCTCGCTTTTCGGCGCTTTTTCAGGCTTTGATACGCTGGAAGAGTGCTATGGGGACATGACGCCCTTTGTCCGCGCGGCTGAAACGGGGCTTTCCTCTGATCCGCCTATGAACCGCAGGGTTTCCATGCTGGATTCGATAACGCTTGTGTCCAATTCCGACGCACATTCTCCTGGGAAGCTGGGGCGCGAGGCGAATTTGCTGGACGTGCCCTACTCTTACCCGCATATTTCGCGAGCCATCCAAAACGGCGAGGGGTTTTTGGGCACCTTGGAGTTCTATCCCGAAGAAGGGAAGTATCATCTGGACGGGCATCGGGCATGCAGTCAGCGGCTGGAACCCGAAGAAACAATGCGACTGGGCGGAAACTGCCCGGTCTGCGGCAAGAAGGTCACCATAGGCGTACTTCACAGGGTGGAGGAACTGGCGGATCGGTCTCCGGACATCTCAGTGCCGGCAGCGCAATTTTTTGAAAGTTTGATCCCCCTGCCGGAAGTCATAGCGGCTTCCACCGCCGCGTCCGTTGCCAGCAAGCGAACCCAGGCGGCTTATTTCAACATGCTCCGAACCTTGGGCACCGAATTTTCCATCCTGCGCGAACTGCCCATAGAAACCATTGAAACGGCTGCCGGTCGCGCAATCGGGGAGGGGATCCGCCGCCTGCGCAGCGGCAAGGTGCATTTGCTGGGCGGATATGACGGAGAATACGGCGTTATCTCACTGTTTGCTCCGGATGAACTGGAGAGGATGGGCGGGCAGCTATCCCTCTTGGAGGCGCAGGGTGTTCAGCGTCGCTCACGCAAGGAGGCGTCCATAAAGCCAAAAGTGGATGGGCCCTCCGATCCTGCAGGTCAACAGGGCGGGTCGGAAAGCCATGTATCCGCTCCCCCGGCAACCTTCAATGAGGAACAGGAACAATCGATCACTTCCCCAGGCGCGGTCACCGCGGTAGTGGCCGGACCAGGCACAGGCAAGACACGGACGATGGTAGAGCGCATCATCTGGTTAATAGAGCGGCAAGGAGTTCCTGCCGATACCATTACCGCCGTCACCTTTACAAACCAAGCCGCCGAAGAGATTCGTAAGCGGATCCAGGCGCGCTTTGGTGGCAAAAAAGTCATGAGAGGCTTGACGATAGGCACTTTTCATGCCATATGTCTGCGTCTTTTGGAGCCCAAAGCCTTAATCGGGGAAGCGGAGGCATTGAGAACGGTGGAGGAATATCTGGAGAATTGCCGGCTCCATCGGAAACCGCTGGATTGCCTGCGTATGATTTCCTCATTTAAAAACGGCGTATCGCCTCTCTTGGATGAACAGGACCGGCTTCTGTATGAAGCATACTGCACGCATTTGCAAAACCTGCGTATCCGTGATTTGGACGATGTTATGCTGGACGCTTTGGCATTGGACATCTCAGAGAAAAAGATGTTTACCCATCTTCTGGTGGACGAGTATCAGGATATTAACCCGATACAGCACCGCTTGATCCGCCATTGGAGTCAGCGGAGCGAAACCCTTTTCGTGATCGGAGATCCAGATCAGTCAATCTATGGCTTTCGGGGCGCCGATGCACAGTGCTTTGACCGGTTGAGAGCGGAATGGCCGGCGGCGAGGTTTATCAGCCTGCGGCAAAACTATCGTTCAACGCCGGCCATTCTCGCCTGCGCTCGCTCAATCATCGATCATAACCCCGGCATGCCGCGCCCACTCACCGCCAACCGGCCTGCCGGAGCCGCCGTACGCTTAATGCGGGCAAAAAATCCCTTTGAAGAAGCTGTATGGATTGCCAAGTCCATCCTTGATATGGTGGGCGGCGTAGAGATGTTCAGCGTACGCGGGGTCGGTCCGGAAAGACATACCCTGCGTTCCTTCTCGGATATTGCGGTGCTGTGCCGGGCCCGCCGGCAAATGGAGCAGATGGAAGAATGTCTGCGGCACGAAAGCATTCCCTGCGTTGTCTATGGCCGCGACGACACCCTGTCAAACCCGGAGGTGGCGGGCGCCCTCGGCTTTTTTCGTTTTTTGCTCGATCCAAAGGAGGAAACCTCCTTGGAAAACTGCCTGCGGTTTTCTTACCGTATACCCATACCGCTCATCCAGCGCGTTAAAGTTTTGTTGGCGGAAAGCGGTGACCTCAAGTTGGACGCTCTCCGTGAAGCGCTGGCCTCATGGGATGCGATTGCGGTTCTTTCCCCATGGCTCGAACATTGGGAAGCTTTTACGGCAAAAATCAAAAAAGAGAAGCCCCGCAAACTTCTTCAGCGCTGGGTAGAGATTCACGGAAAAAACATCCCGATGGAACATCTTCTGAATGCGTCTGTTTTTCACCAGAGCATGGACTCCTTTTTGCAAACCCTGCGTCTGGGCGAAGAAGGGGACTTGCGCCGATGCTCTGGCCCCTATGCCACGGACGCGGTACGGTTGATGACGGTACACGGCTCTAAAGGGTTGGAGTTTCCCGTTGTATTCTTATGCGCTGATGGATTTCCGCTGTCGGACTCCGCGGTGGATATTCAAAAAACAGAAGAAGAGCGCAGGCTCTTCTTCGTGGGCATGACCCGGGCGCAAGACGAACTGATTGTAACCGCATTGGATGGAGACCCTCTGTTTGTCCGGGAATTCAAAAACATGGCAGAGTACGGTATCGTCGTGGAGCGCAAAACGCCCCGAAAGCCGGAACAACTCCGTCTGTTTTAGCTTCCGCGCAACCCGGACTGAAACCTCGCTACGATGGAGAAAGGATGACGATTCTACTCTATCATCTCGATAAAGGCCTTCTTCATACGGACGATGGTTTGCCGCAGTTTGGCGTTCTCAATTTCCAACTGTCTGATTTTCTCTTCTTGCGTATTATCCTCTTTCAAAACCCGAAGCAATTCGGCGGATTTTCCAGTGGAGGCGGGCCTTCCCCCCAACCTTTTGACGTCATTGCGCCATTTATACAACGTCTGGATGGACAAGCCCATCTCCTCGCCCGTCCGTTTCACGCCGATAGCCTTCATACTCTCAAGCGCTTGCTTTTTTATATCCTCGCTGTATCTCTTCACAAAATTTCCTCCTTTTTTCGGAACAATAGAATGATTATACTATACTTTTCTCCATCATGCAATAGAATATAATTGCGCATTCTTATATGAAAGCGCAACGACCTCCATGTTGGCCTCTTCGCGCACAAACAACTTATAAGTTCTAAATATATTGATCGTTCGCAACAACGGCCGAACAATGTATGCCGAAACAGTAAGCATATGCGTGAATATTAAAATTATCGAATTCAGCAATTTTTTATATACAATTTCTGTAAAAACCCGGCATATATTTCCATAATCGCTTTTGCGTGCCGTACGATTTCACCGCGAAGGCATTGCGGCTAAAATACCCGAAGCGAAAAACGCAGCTTGCCATCCATAAGGGGCGGAAACGGAGCGCAGTTGCCATTGCTTCTTCCACCGGCAGGATACATAAGGTATCATCGCGATGGCGTACGCTTAGGAGGATCCGCTTTCGCAAAATCATACAACTTGTAAAATTTTGTCCTTTATTGTAACAAACTTGCAACAATTCCTGTTTTGCAGTATACTATTTCCACCGTAGGAGAGAGGGGGAAGGGATGATGCGCCGGTTGCGTCTATTTAGGGTGGGATTCCTCTGTGGGATGCTGGCCCTATGCTTTTGGACAGCGTTAACCGCTTCCGCCGCCTCACCGGCCTTAAAGGAGATCAGCACGATCATTGGGCCAAACAAGGTTATCTATCCTCAATTGGACGGATTGGCAGATGGGACGCTTCAGCAGGCTATCAACGATGATATCATCCTACGCGGTGATATCACCAAGCACCTGGTCACCTTGAGCCTGTTGAAGGAAGGCGGCTGGGGATTGCTGGTGGATTATCAGGCTTTTATAAAAAACGACGTTCTGTCCGTCACTCTGAACGCGAAAGGCCAGCTGCCCCACGGCCGGGAAGGCCAAGTCACCACGGCGCTATGCTACGATTTGCAAACCGGCAATCCCATCCTGCTAAATGATCTGCTGAATGATGTGGAGAGCGCCGCCGCTTTTATGGAGGAACGCTTAGACAGCTCCTTAGGGGATGAGTTGTCCGGCTACCTGGAGCACAGCGATTTATCGCCGCTTCCCATCCGAAATTTTGCCATGGATGAAGACGGCTTGATATTCTACTACCCCTCCGATCAATTTTTTTTGGTGAGCGGTTATGCCGGCGCGGCTCAATTCTATTATGAAGAGCTGGCTGAATATATCAATTGGGACGGCATGGCAAGTCGACTCGGCGTGAAGCCGGAAAGCCTCACAGACGCCGAGGCCGGAGAACGAATCCGGCGGATGGCTGAAAGCGGGAAGCTTCCGCATATCCCCGTAGCCATTGGCGATCTCATGCCCCAGGTGGTGGAGAAGTACCGTTTGCTGCGTGTACCGGATCAGTTTCCGGCCGGTAAGTATTATCAGCTGGAAGCGCCCATGTTCCGGCAAGTACTTGTGCTGTCCGACTCCCTTGGCGCCGGGTACGCGCATTCAGTAGTAGAAGGTTTGCAAAGCACCCGGGCTAACCTGTACGGCATACAAGCCGGAGAAACCACCCGGGAACGCTGGCTGGAAATCCTGGGAGAGCCGGATCAGCGGTCTCTCTTTGACGAGGATTTGGCGTACGATTACGGGATACCGCCGGGAGAAAGCGATTTTTATACCTTTGGCGATTATCAACTCCGCTTACACGCAGGTAAAAACGGCGTTCTCCACTCCATTCGGCTAATGAAGTAACGGGCGGATCATCAGCATCCAGGAGGTTTGGCATGCAGCGGCGAACAAGCGTAAAGAGGAAAATTACGCGAGAATACTCATCCGAATCTCTCATGCTGCGCAGCATGACGGGGATTGTCTTGATTGCGCTGGGCGTGTTGGGATTGCTGTCCACATTAGCCGGGTTTCGGGGAGCCGCTTTCGATCTGGTAAGGGATGCGCTGCATGGACTGGGCGGCATCGGCTGCTATGGAATTCCGGTCTTTCTCATATGGGGCGGCGTGCTGTCCTGCTTCTCGACCAGACGAAGCATGCCCGTACGAAGCCTCTTTTTGTTGCTGCTCCTATATTTGTGCCTGCTTGCAATCATCAACCTGCTGAGCAAGGTGAGCGAACACCCTTTTATGGACCATGTGGTACGCTATAATAAGAGTCTTTTGCTGGCTGAACCGGAGAACTTTGGAACGATGCTGGGCGCATGCTATCAGCTCTGTGCCCAGCACCATACTTTCGGCGGAGCTTTGGGAATGCTGCTGGGCTGGGTGTCCTGGACATTTTTGGGAACCACGGGCGGTATGGTAGCGCTGGTGCTGATTTGCCTGGCCTGCGCCCTGCTTTTCGCCAGATTGGACGTGGTCGGATGGGGCAGGGAATGGAAAGCCCGCTCCGACGAAAAGTTGGAGCAGCAGGAACAGGCGCACCAAAGACAGATGTACGAGCTGCAGATGCAACAGTGGATGCCGCAAACTTCCGGCCAATTGTTGAGCAACCCGCAGGCACCTGCCCGCACGCGGCGGGGAAAAAACGGCGGTGTTGGGGAGGAAACCCGTGTACCGATCGCATCCGGCAATGGAA
>WRHG01000033.1 GCA_009783365.1 Clostridia bacterium
AGACCGTGCGGGAGAAATGCGGCTCCTGCGGCGGATCGGGCCGTGTGCGCCGGAAGCGCACCGCCACGGTAAAGATCCCCGCGGGAATCGACAGCGGGCAGACCATCCGCATGAACGACCAGGGCGAGCCCGGTTTGCGGGGCGGGCCCAACGGAGATCTGTACATCCGCGTGAGCGTACGGCCCCATAAGCTGTTTAAGCGCGAGGGTACGAGCCTGCGGCTGGAGATGCCCATCAGCGTGACCCAGGCGGCCTTGGGCGCGGATGTGGAAATACCCACCCTGACCGGCGACGTTAAGTACCGGATCCCGGAAGGTACCCAGAACGACGCCCAATTCCGCCTTAAGGGCCACGGTATTCAGGAACTGCGGGGCAACGGCAAGGGTGACCTGGTGGTACGCGTACGGGTGGAGGTACCCAGGCGTCTCAATGAAAAGCAAAAGGAGCTTTTGCGTCAGTTGGAGGCCAGCATGACCGGCAAGGAGTACAAGGGCCGGTAGGGCTAGCGCCCCGGCTCTGTTTGATGCGTATGCGGTGGATCGAGGTTACGGTGCATACCGCCACCCTGGGACAGGATGTGGTGAGTGAGTTGCTCATGAACGCGGGCGCCGCCGGTACGGAAATCGTGGATAGGGCGGATGTTCCGGATCCCGCACTGGCCGGCGCGAATTGGGAACTGGTTGACGAAGCGCTCCTTGCGGCCATGCCCGAGGATGTGCGGGTCAAGGGCTGGTTTCCGGCCGGCGCCCCCGGAGAGGATATCCTTGCCCGCCTGAGGGAGCGGCTGGATTGTCTTCGGGCGGAGGCTTGCTTCCCTCTGGGCGAACTGAGCCTGGCCGTGCGGGATGTGGCGGACGCGGACTGGGCGGAGACTTGGAAGCGGTATTATCAACCCTTTCGGATTGGCAGCCGCATTGTGGTGAAACCTACATGGGAAATATATGACACAGCGCCGGGGGACCTTTTGATAGAACTGGACCCCGGCATGGCTTTTGGCGCGGGTACGCACGAGACCACCCGCATGTGCCTGGAGTTGATGGAAACGCATTTGACAAGCGGCATGCGCGTAATGGATGTGGGAACGGGCAGCGGAATTCTGTCCATCGGAGCCGCGGGGCTGGGCGCGAAGGAAGTGCTGGCCATTGACGTTGACCCGGACGCCGTGAAAGTAGCCAAGGAAAATGTGGCGCTGAATCATGTTCAGGAACAGGTGCGGGTGGTCGAGGGAAACTTGGCGGAGGGCGAAACGTTTGCCTGCGACCTGGCGGTGACAAATATTGTGGCGGATGCGGTATGCGCGCTGGCGTATCCGTTGAGGCGGCATTTGCGGCCCGGCGGGGTATGGATTTGTTCCGGCATCATCCGTGAGCGGGAACGGGATGTGCTTGCCGCCGGGTTAGCGGCCGGTTATCGGAAAACGGAGCGCAGGGCGGACGGCGAGTGGGTGGCGCTTTGTTTTCGCAGGGGGGTATAGCGTGCATTCCTTTTATGTGGAAACGGAGCCGGTAAGCCCCGGCGGCCAGGTTTGGCTGCCTGCTGCGGAAAGCGCCCATGCGGCGCGGGCGCTTCGTTTGCGGCTGGGGGACGAGGTGCGGCTCTTGGATGGGCAGGCGCTGTATCGGGCGGTCTTAACCCATGTGGATGAAGGAGCCTGCCGGGCAAGGGTTCTGGAAACGCTGCCCTCCCCGGAAGCCGGAGCCAGAATTACGCTGTGGCAGGGGGTCCCCAAGGCGGATAAGCTGGAATGGATTGCGCAAAAAGCCACGGAGCTTGGCGTATGGGACATTTGGCCCGTGGAGATGGAACGTTCCATAGCGGGGAAAGGTACGATCAAAAAGAGTGAGCGGCTGCGGCGGATCGCCCTGGAAGCGGCCAAGCAGTGCGGGCGGGCTCATGTTCCTCACATATGGGAAGCCTGCGGATTCGGGGAGGCCCTGGCAAGGCTTGGGACATCGCCGGGGGATTTTGACCTGGTGGTTGTGGCTTGGGAGGAAGCGGAAGGGCCTCGGCTGAGCGAAGCGGTGGGCCGGGCCTTTCCCCGGGTTACGGTTCCTGCCGGCGCGGAAAACGCCGCCCCTGGCGGCGAATCGTATGCCGGCGGATTGCCTCCTTCCGGCGGCAAGCCGGGAGGCGTCCCCCGCATCCTGCTGGTGATCGGGCCCGAAGGGGGGCTCGGCCGGGCGGAGTGCGAGGGGCTCCGAAACCTGGGCGGCATCCCCGTTACCCTGGGGAGGCGGATTCTGCGTTCGGAAACGGCGGGTCCTTGTGCCTTGGCGGTAATTCTTGCCGCCCTGGGCGAAATGTAGATCGAACGGGAAGGGAAGGCCAAAGAGTGACCGTTTGCTTTGTCACCCTGGGCTGTAAGGTGAATCAATACGATACCCAGGCCATGCTGGAGCGGTTTCTGGCCGGGGGGTACGAGCTTGCGCCTCCCGGTGCCGGGGCGGACGTGTATGTGATCAATACCTGCACCGTAACCGGCGCGGGAGATCAGAAAAGCATGAAGATGGTGCGCCGGTGCCGCTCGCGCAATCCCGCCGCGGAGTTGGTGATCGCCGGCTGCCTGGCCCAGCGCATGGGAGAGAAACTGCGGAGCACAGGCGCACGGCTGATTCTGGGCGCCCAGTACCGGGGGCGGATTGTTGAACTGCTGGAAAAAGCCATCGAGGAAAACACGCAAACCGTGGCGGTGAGCGAGCTGGAAAGCGCGCCCTATGAGTCCCTGGCTATATGCGGACACCGGGAGCACACCCGCGCCGTGATGAAGATTCAGGAGGGCTGCGATTGCCGCTGCGCCTATTGCGTGATCCCCTCCGTCCGGGGCCGGGCCCGCTCCCGTCCCTTGGAGAGCATCCGGGAGGAAGCTGCGGCGCTGGGCGGAGCGGGCTTTCAAGAGTTGGTGCTCACCGGTATCCATCTGACCAGCTATGGAAAGGATTTGCCGGGCAAGCCCGGCCTTGCGGATGCTGTGAAGGCGGCTTGCGGGCGGCGCGAAATCCGGCGGATCCGGCTGGGATCCCTGGAACCCGGCGTGATTGACGACGTATTTTTAGAAACCGTGAAAAAACAGCCCGCCTTTTGCCCGCAGTTTCACCTGGCGCTGCAGAGCGGCAGCGACGGGGTGCTCTCCCGCATGGGGCGGCGTTACGGCACCGCCCGGTTTGAGGCCGCGGTCCGGCAAATCCGAGACGTTTATGAAAACGCGGCGATTACCACGGACGTGATGGCGGGCTTTCCCGGGGAAACCGAGGAGGAGTTTCAAGAGACAATCGCTTTTTGCCAAAGTATCGGCTTTGCCAAAATTCATGTCTTTCCCTTCAGTTCCCGCATTGGAACCCCGGCCGCCGCCATGCCCGGCCCGCTTCCTGAAATCGTGAAGCGGGAGCGTGCCCGCCGTCTGATTTGCGTAGGCAAAGACTTGACGGAGGCGTATCGCCGGCGGCAATTGGGCGGCCTGCGGGAGGTGCTTCTGGAGGAACAGCGGCCGGACGGAAGGTGGGAAGGCTATACGCCCGAATATGTTCATGCCCTGGTGGAGGATGGGGAAACCTGCAGCCGGGGCCGGATCGTGACCCTGCGGGCGGACCGGCTCACCCGGGAAGGAATTGCAGGGGCTGTTGTGGAATGAAGAATCTCCAATGCCAAAAGCGAAAGTGAGGTTTCCCCATGGATGATTGCCTGTTTTGCAAAATTGCAAAAGGAGAAATACCTTCCCGGAAAGTGTGCGAGGATGAGGATACATACGCCTTCATGGACATCAACCCCCAGGCCAAAACGCATGTGTTGGTGATCGGCAGGGTCCACACGGCGGACATAGCCCGTCATGAAGCGTTGACGGATCACCAGCTGGCGGCTTGCCTGAGAACCTGCGCCCGGGCGGCCCGGCAGTTAGGGCTGGAGGAGACCGGCTTTCGGGTTGTAACCAATTGCGGCCCTCATGCCTGTCAGAGCGTGGGACATATGCATTTTCACGTGCTTGGGGGAGAACAGCTCAGTGGAAGGATGGGATGACGGCGCCCTGCGGAGAACCGGCGGCTGGCAATTTTTCAGAACACGCCGATATCGGGACCGCCGGCCATAAGCCCGGGCCGTTTGTAAAGCGGCTGCGGCTGCGTTGTTTCTATACATTCGTCCGATCAAATTCATGGTTGACGCGGCTTGACAAACGCGCTATAATGAATCCAGAATCGCCGATTGTTGTCTTTGGTATAGCCGGGCGCGACGGATGGCGAGATGAGCGAGGGGAGGGATGACGGTGTCCGAGGTAAGAATTCGCGAGAACGAATCCCTGGAAAGCGCTCTGAAGCGGTTTAAACGGCAATGTGCCCGAACAGGTGTTTTGGCAGAGGCTCGTAAGCGTGAGCATTATGAGAAACCCAGTGTGAAACGCAAAAAGAAAGCGGAAGCGGCCCGCAAACGCAAGTATTGATTCATGGCGGCCTAGGCCTTTTCCCCCAAAGGGAGAGGGCTTTCTTTTTTATCTTTTTACCATCTATCATTTCTTGTTGAAAAAGTCGCCGGAGTATGCTATAATACGGCCAGTCGCTGATCTCCGTTCGTTTTTTCTTGCAGCATAATGCGCTAAAATGTGTGAAAATGTAAGCCTGTTATAAAGGCTGCGTTACAGTTTACGAACATACCGCGAATCAAGGAGGGTTACCATTGCAGAACGAGGAACTGCAAGCCATGACCGTGGTTCAATTACGCAAGCTCGCACGGGAGCGCGGCGTTAAGTTAAGCGCCGGCATCGACAAGGGCGGCATTGTGGAACGCCTGTCCGGCGTCATGCAAGAGGATGATGGGGAGTCCCCTTTTGCCGGTATCCATGAAACGGAGCAAGAACAGACGGACCGGCTGCAGGAGGCGCCCCTTTCGGCGGATGTGACGGCGCTGGAGCCTAACAAAAGCTACCGGCCCTGGGCGCCCGGGAAAGAGGATGACGATAGCAACGGGGCTTCCTTCCAGCCTACCTACCGGCAAGCTTGGCAAGCCCGCCCGTCCGCCCCGCGCCAACCGCTGCGCCAGCCAAGCTGGCAGCCCCAGCGGACCGGAGGGACCGCCACCCGTTTTGGGCCTCAGGCCAATTATCAGCAATCGCTGGAAACCATGCCCTCTCAGCGGGATGCCGCCGATAACCCGGAGCCTTTCAAGCAGGAGGCGGCTGCAAGGCTGGATGGCTATCGCCTGGGGTATCAGGCCGTGCCGGGGCGCCAGGGGTATAGCCGGCACGATGCCGGGCGGCATGACGGATACCGCCCGTACCCCCGGCCCGACTATGCCAGAGGTTATCAGCAGCCCCCCCCCTATACGCCGGCCGGTTCCGGCCCGGAGCACTACCATGATTCGCTGTATAAGCCTGTGCGCGACCCGGCTTTCGGAGAGTCCTATGAACCGGGCGCTCCTCTGCCGAAGCTCCTGCAAACCGTAGAGAGCGTGGAAGCGGGCGGCGTGCTTGAAATCCTTGGCGACGGATACGGCTTCCTGCGGGCGGATTCCCTGCTGCCCGGCAAGAATGACATCTATGTGTCGGTGGCGCAAATCCGCCGCTACGGCCTGCGTACCGGCGACTTTGTAGAGGGAAGGGCCCGTTCTCAGCACGAGAGTGATAAGTACGCGGCGCTTTTGTATGTGGAGCGGCTGAACGGCAGCCCTCCGGAGGAAAAAGTTCAGCGCCAGACCTTTGACAGCCTCATTCCTATCTACCCAAACCGGCGCATCGTGCTGGAGGGGGATCAGGACAACCTGCCTGTCCGTCTGGTGGATTTGATCGCGCCGATTGGTTTTGGGCAGCGGGGCATGATTATCGCTCCGCCGGATAGCGGAAGGCTCGTCATGCTGAAAGAAATCGGCCAGGCCATCATACGGAACGACCCTCAGGCGCAGGTGATGATGCTGATGATCGACGCGGTTCCCGAGGAGGTAACGGAATTCCGCGAAGGACTGGACGTAGAGGTGTATGCGTCCGCCTTTACCGAGCCGCCGGAGAGCCAGACCCGGGTCAGTGAGACTATTCTGGAAAACGCCCAGCGGCAGGTGGAGGAAGGCCGCAATATTGTGATTTTGCTGGATAGTTTAACCAAACTCACACGGGTTTATCAGGCGGCGATCACCCAGGGAGGCCGCGCCTTGACCAACACGGTCACTCCCGCGGCGCTGGTTCGGCCGAAACGGTTTTTCGGCATGGCCCGAAACACCCGGGAGGGCGGAAGCCTGACCATTATCGCTACCATTTCCATCGATACCGGCTCCCGGGTGGATGATATCATCTTCGAGGAGTTCAAGGGCACTGCCAACATGGAGCTGCGGTTATGTACCCCGGCCGCAGGGGATCCGGTATTTCCCATGGTGGATTTGCAGCTCAGCGATACCAAGAAGGAAGAAAACCTGTTAACAGACGAGGAAAAAGAAGGCTTGCGGTCCATACGTATGGTACTGGGCTCCATGACCAACCAAGAGGCGGCCCGGCAGTTGGCGGATATGATGCAAAAGACCAAAAGCAACGCCGATTTGTTCAGCAAGCTGAAGGATTGGGTGGCCTTGTTGGAAAAGAGCGGCTACGTTGTGAGGAAAAGCTGACCCGGAAGCGCCTGGATCCGTGTTTGTATCAACGCCGCCAAATGATCTGCGGCGCGGCGCAACTTGCAAATCCGACTTCTCACGGCGCTGAAAGAGTGTTTTCGCCGGGGCGCGCGGCGGTACCGTTATCTTTGATTTTGAACGGTAATCATGGACATATGCGTCTTTTTAAGGACGGGTCCTGTTTGCCGCCGCGGGCCGCGAATGAAATTTTACAATGCTTGTCTTGCACAATCTGGCGGAAGAGGATATACTGTTTCATAACAAAACGAATGCGCGGATAACGCAATGAAGGGGGTACACACCATGCTTACGACAAACAAGAGGCTGCTTCAATGGGTGGACGAGATGGCGGCGCTGACCACGCCGGACGAAGTGGTTTGGATTGACGGCAGTGAGGCGCAGTTGGACGCGCTACGCCGTGAGGCGCTCGCCACAGGCGAGATTTTGAAGCTGAACGAGAAGGAACTGCCGGGCTGCTACTATCACAGAACGGCGGTGAACGACGTGGCCCGGGTGGAGCACCGTACCTTCATTTGCTGCCGGAACAAGGAGGACGCGGGCCCTACCAACAATTGGATGGACCCCAAGGAAGCCTATGCCATGGCTTCGGATATCTTCAGAGGTTCCATGAAGGGGCGCGTCATGTACGTCATCCCGTATTCGATGGGCGCGGTCGGCTCTCCCTTCGCGAAGGCCGGCATTGAGCTGACCGATTCCATCTACGTTGTGCTCAATATGAGTATCATGACGCGCATCGGCAGCGCCGTGCTGGACGTGCTGGGCGATTCCAACGACTGGGTACGCGGCCTCCACGGAAAGTGCGAAATCGATGAGGAGAAGCGCTACATCCTGCAGTTTCCCGAGGATAACACCATATGGAGCTGCAACTCAGGCTACGGCGGTAATGTGCTGCTGGGCAAGAAGTGTTTTGCGCTGCGCATCGCCTCCTTCCAGGGCAAGCAGGAGGGGTGGATGGCTGAGCATATGCTGATCCTCGGCATCGAGAACCCTCAGGGCGAAGTGCGGTATATCGCGGCCGCATTCCCCTCCATGTGCGGAAAGACCAACCTGGCGATGCTCATCCCGCCGGAGACGTACCAAAAGAAAGGCTACAAGGTATGGTGCGTGGGAGATGATATCGCATGGATCCGCCCGGGCGCGGATGGCAGGCTGTGGGCGGTCAACCCGGAGGCGGGTTTCTTCGGCGTGGCGCCGGGCACAAACCTGAAATCCAACCCCAACGCGATGGCCTCGGTCAGGAAGGACACGATTTTTACAAACGTCGTGCTGAAGGACGACGGCACCGTATGGTGGGAGGGCGTGGATAAGAATCCGCCGTTAAACGCGATGGATTGGAAAGGCAACCCGTGGGATCCCGCTTCCGGAGAGAAGGGGGCCCATCCCAACTCCCGTTTCACAGCACCCGCGCGCAACTGCCCCTGCATTTCCCCGCACTGGGAGGATCCTCAGGGGGTGCCGCTGTCGGCCATCATCTTCGGCGGCCGCCGCGCAAAGACCGCGCCGCTGGTCTACCAAGCCAGGGACTGGCAGCACGGCGTGTTCGTCGGTTCAATCATGGCTTCGGAAACCACCGCCGCCGCCGCGGGCGCCGTGGGTGTGGTGCGCCGCGACCCCATGGCCATGCTGCCCTTCTGCGGATACCATCTGGGGGATTACCTCCAGCATTGGCTGGAAATGGGTAAAAAAGCCGCCGCCCTGCCCAAAATCTTCAACGTCAACTGGTTTCGCCTGGATGAGGAAGGCCATTTCATTTGGCCCGGTTACGGAGAGAACTTTCGCGTGCTGGATTGGATTATCCGCCGTTGCGAGGGCCTGGCGGGCGCCGTGGAAACCCCCATCGGTTATGTTCCCCAGCCGGAGGAGATCCATTTGGACGGACTGGATTATGCCATCACCCCGGACAGAAAGTTTGGCGCCGCAGAGCTGAAAGAGATTTTGAGCGTGGAGAAATCCTACTGGCGAGACGATTTGGCCAGCGTCAGGGAGTTTTACGCCAAAATGGGCGACCGGCTGCCCCCGGAGATGAAGGCGGAGCTGGACAGGCTGGAAAGCAATGTGAAGGAATAGAAGACCATCGAAGACAACGCAACAGAACGGGAACCGGCGGCCTGAATCAGCCCTGGCCGCCGGTTCCCGTTCTGTCTCCTTTTGCGTGGCACGCATTGGAGAAACCAATCCAATCCCGAAGGGAGAGGGCTTCCCCCCGAACGGTGGCGGGAAGGTTAAGGTCCCCGAGGATGACGCGCAGTTCAGCCGCGCACAGAGGCAGAACGCCTTGCAAGGCGTTGACCAGGGTTTTGCGCCGTTGGCCGAACCCCGCCTTTGCCAGCCTAAACAGCAATCCTTCGTCCGCCGCGGGCCATGGAGGCGCCTGCCGAAAGGGAAGGTTTACAAAGGCGCTGTCCACTTTGGGCGGCGGAGTAAAAGCGGCGGCGGGCACATGTGCGGCCAGCGAGGGCTCGCAGTAGAACTGAGCCTTAAGGCTGAGGAGCCCGTATTCCTTTGTTCCGGGGGAAGCCAGCAGCTTATTCGCCACTTCCCGCTGCACCATCACGGAGGCTTGCCGGATGGGCAGGCCCGTGCTCAGCAGCTGTTCCAAAATGGGGCTGGTCAAATGATAGGGGATGTTTGCGATCACAAAAAAACCCTGGCCCAGCGGGGCGCAGAGGGCCGGCAGCGAAAGCCGGCGGATATCCCCCTGCACGATGGCCACATTGGGATAGGCCGCCAGCGCGGCGCGGAGGACAGGGATCAGGCTTTCATCCAGCTCCACGGCCAGCACCCGCCCCGCCGCCTCACAGAGGCAGGCGGTCAGCAAACCGCTTCCGGGGCCGATCTCGAGCACGCTGTCCGCCTTCGTAATCCCGGTGGAAGCCGTCAGGGAGGCCAGCAAGGTCCGGTCGTAAAGAAAATGCTGCCCCAAGGTACGCTTAAAGGGCTGCCCGTCCTCCCGCCTGCGCGGCGCTCTTCGGTTGGTCTTCTTCAACGAAGGTGTTCCTCATCGTCGATTTGCACAAGATTCCGGCCAAAGGTCTCCACCAGCATGGATTCCGACTGGGCTTGGACGGCTTCCCGTTTAGAGGCGGTCAAGTCTCCTTCCAGCACGGCTTCAAAGACCAGCGGTACTCCAGCGGCCTCGCTTAAATACTGGGACAGAACACTTTTGCGGGGCGGTTGGCTGATCCGCTCGTAGGTGGCTTTCTTTACATAGGGAATCAGCAGCCGGTACGCGTTGCCTGTGGCGCCCAAAAAGCGTTCCTTACAGATCATGCCAAAGAGCAAGGGTTCGTCCTTGCTTAATGCCGCGAGGGCCTTTTGCCAAATGTCCGCGGGGTCATGCTCCGGATTTTCGGTTTCCGGAAGGGAGGTGACGAGCTGATCCGGGTCGCCTGCCCAGGTATGCTTTTTTAAGGGATTTGGAGGTTGCGCCCCTTTTCTTGCTTCCGCCTCCTCTGTTTCGGCCTGCGGCTCCTTTTCCGCCGCTGCCCGCTGGGGAACACTCTGCGGCTTCTTCCCCGGTTCTTCCGTCTCTCCGTCTTTTTCTTTTTCAGCGGCGGCGGATTTTGGGGAAAGCGCGGCTTTGCCGGAGGCAAATTCCGCCCGGAGGGTTTTCAGCTGGCTTTCCAATTCCCCCACCCTTTCCAGCAGCGCGGCGGTGTCCTGGCCCCGCTGCTCCTGACAGGCATCCAGAACCGCCACCTCCAGCCCGATACGGGGCGTGGAGGCGTAGCGAAGTTCCCCTTCGGCGCGCATGAACAGGCCCATCATTTTTAGTAGCCGTTCCGGTGAAAAGGCCTTCGCCTGCTCCCGGTAACAACCCTCATCCTCCTCCGTCACCTCCAGCAGAATGGCGGCGTCCTTCGGCACGGCCAGTACGGTGAGGAGAGCGCGGATATGGGCGGTCAGCTCCCGCAAAAAGACCTGAGGATCCCGACCGGAGCGCATAAGGGTGTCCACTTGCGCCATAACGCCGCTCATATCCCGTTTGGCGATGCTTTCCGTAAAGAGAAAGAGGAAGCTTCTGTCGGACGCGCCCAGCGCCTCGCGGGTGTCCGCGGCGGTGATGACGCCATTGGCCGCCCCGGCCACACACATGTCCAATATGCTGAAAGCGTCCCGCATGGCGCCTTCCGCGGACCGGGCCACCAGCAGCAGGGCTTCATCCTCCGCGGTGACGCCCAGCTGGTCCAGAGCCAGCTTCATCCGTTCCACCATCAGGGCGGAGGGTATGCGGCCAAAATCATAGCGCTGTACCCGGGACAGAATGGTGGCGGGCAGCTTCTGCGGCTCTGTGGTGGCCAGGATGAACACCACATGGGCAGGGGGTTCCTCCAGGGTTTTCAGCAGCGCGTTGAAAGCCGCCGTGGAGAGCATGTGAACCTCATCGACGATGTATACCTTGTACTTGCCGATTTGCGGCGGATAACGCACCTGCTCCAGCAATTCCCGTATGTTGTCGACGCCGTTGTTGCTGGCGGCGTCCAGCTCCAGCACGTCCAGGGTGGTTTCGCTTGCAATGGCGCGGCAGGCCGGGCAGTCCCCGCAAGGTTCCCCGTTTCGCGGGTCGCGGCAGTTGATGGCCCGGCTCATAATCTTGGCCAAGGTGGTTTTTCCGGTGCCGCGGCACCCGCAAAAAAGGTATGCGTGGGCAATGTGGCCGGTCTCAATCTGCCGTCGCAGGGTTTTTACCACCGCCTCCTGGCCGACGACCTGTTGAAAGGTGGCAGGCCGCCATTGGCGGTAGAGAGCTTGATAGGTCATTCTGCCTCCTGTGCGGGAAGAGGTCCCGCGTTCGGTATGTACCGGGAAACAGTATATCATATTCTGGCGGCCGGGGCCAGGGATTCATTCGCGGGGAGGGGGAAGCAAGCCATAGGCCGGTGTACAAAAGCCTTCCCCGGTGGTATAATAGACCAAGATCACGATGATCGGCCGAGGTTGGGGAGGTTGGGGAATGGGCATGGAGCCATGGCTGAAGAAGCGGCTCGCGGGGTTTGGCATGGCTTTGTTGCTTTGTCCGCTGCTCCTGGCTTCGTGGGCCAGGCAGGGTTCGGCGGAGGCGGAGAGTTCCAGCGGTGGAGAGTATATCGCGCCGCGCCTGCCCGCGGATGCGGATCCCTACGACCCGGAGCACCCGGAACTGCTGCAGCCTGAACAATTGTACGCCAAGTCCGCCATTTTGATCGAGGCTGAATCCGGAGACGTGATCTTTGAAAAAGAGGCGGATGAGCGGATGTACCCGGCTTCCACCACCAAAGTGCTGACCGTCCTGCTGGGCCTCGGCGAAGGGGGCGTGGACGCGGAAGAGATCGTTACCATGAGCGGCACGGCGATGGACATTCCGGAGGACAGCTCCGTCATTCCGATGCAGGAAGGCGAAACGATTAAGTTTAAGGATCTGCTTTTCGCCACCATGGTGCGGTCGGGCAACGAGGGGGCAAACCTGATCGCGGAGACCGTCGCCGGAAACATCAACGACTTTGTTTGGTTGATGAATCAGGAGGCCGTCAGGTACGGCTGCACGGACACCCACTTTATGAACCCCAGCGGCCTTCACAACAACGATCATTTTACCACCGCCCGGGATATGGGCAAGATCGCCAGAGCCGCGATGCAGAATAAGACGTTTCAAGAGATTGCCAAAACGTATACGTACAGCCTGCCAAAGAGCAACTTAAAAAAGGCCCGGGTTCTGGTCAGCGGTTCGGACGCGCTGCTTAACCCCAACATCGAGGACAACGAGTACTATTATCGATACGCAAAAGGCGTCAAGACGGGCTTTCACAACTTCGCGGGCTACTGCTACATCGGCGCGGCGAGGAATGAGGAAGGCGTGGAGCTTATTTCCGTTGTGTTCTATACCACGCGGTCCGGCCGTTGGACTGACACGAAAAAGCTGATGGAATACGGGTTTTCCCAATATGTCAGCATGACTCCCGCGCAGCTTTATAACCAAAACCCCATCGTGGTTGAAACCGCCGGTTTCTCCATGGCGGATGGTGATTTGGGCCGCCTGCCGCTGACGATCAGGCCGGCGGCGGGAGCGCAGGAAGTGAGCATAGTGGCTACGCGGGCGGAGTTGGAGGCTCGGTCACGCAACTTGAGGCAGACCGTGCTGATTGAGTATACGAGGGATTTTACGGCTCCCATCGAAAGAGGTGAAGTGGTGGGCGCGCTGACCTACTATCCCATGGACGGCGGAGCCCCGGTTGCTTACGATCTGCTGGCGGGCCGTTCCATTGAGCGGCGTATGAATGCGCCCAAGACACTGAATGAGATTGTGGAGGAGGTGTACGGGGACCCAAACCCCTTCCCGCCCTTCACCATAGAGCTTCTGGCATTGGCGCTGCTTCCGCTGATGGGCGGATGGATCCTCGTTCGGGTGCTTGGGCGGGCATTTCGCCGCGCAGGGCGCCGCCGCAAGGGACGGATACCCAAACCCGAGAATCGATACTTCCGGTAAGGCCGATGGAAGGGGGGAGAAGACGGATGGTAGCGCAGGTTATTGTAGACGTGGTGCATACCAATGTTGACAAACCCTTTTCCTACGAGGTGCCGGAAGGGATGGACCTCAGCGAGGGCACGCGCGTCCGCGTGCCCCTGGGCCGCCGGATGGTGAGCGGCCTGGTGGTGGCCCTCGGGCCGGATCATCATCACGGCGGTACCCTGCCGTCCCCCCCGATACCTGTGGACGGGCTTAAGCCCATTGCCGGCGTGCTGGACGATTATCCGGCGGTGTTGCCGCCCCTGGTGGCGCTGGCTCGGGAAATGGCGGAGCAGTCTCATTGCCCGTTGTCGGAAACCCTTCGGCTCATGATCCCCGCGGCCATGCGCACCGGCCGCGTGCAGGAGAAGAAGGAGGCTTATGCGCAACTGTTGCCCGGCGTGGATGCCGGGGAGGCCGCCGGCGCCTGTAAGCGCTCTCCCAAGAGGGCTACGCTGCTCAGGCTTCTGGAGGACGGACGGCCCCATCCGGTGAAGGAGCTGTCGGAGTTGGTGCGAAGTCCCGGGGACGCGCTAAAGCGCCTGGCCATAGAAGGTCAAGTACGGCTTTTTGAGGTGGAGGCCTTCCGTAGTCCTTATGAGGCGATGGAAGTTGCGGCGGAAGAGGCGCCGCCTTTAACGGAAGAGCAGCGGGAGGCCTTAAACGGCATGCTGCCGGCTTTGGAACGGGGTCAGGGCGCGTTTCTGCTCCATGGGGTTACGGGCAGCGGCAAGACGGAGGTCTACCTGGCCATGGTACGGCGGGCGCTGGAACTCGGCCGGGGGGCGATCATCCTCGTGCCGGAAATCGCCCTTACGCCCCAGATGGTCCGCTGGTTCCGGGGCCGCTTCGGCCCGGCTACCGCCGTGCTTCACAGCCGCCTCACCGACGGCCAGCGATGCGACGAATGGCGGCGTATCCGCAAAGGAGCGGCGCGGGTGGTGATTGGCGCCCGCAGCGCTGTTTTTGCGCCGGTGGAGCGGCTGGGTCTCATCGTGGTGGATGAGGAGCATGAACAGACCTACGTCAGCGATCGGCATCCGCGTTACCACGCCC
>WRHG01000034.1 GCA_009783365.1 Clostridia bacterium
CGCACTCTTCGGGCCAACCTGCTGCTGTTGCTTACCGCTTTCATCTGGGGAGTGGCCTTTGTGGCGCAGGATATAGCCATGGACAGCCTGCCGCCTTTCGCCTTTAACGGCATTCGCATGGCTGTGGCAGGGTTGGTGATGATTCCATGTATCGCGTTTCTGGACAGACGGAATAAGATACGAGGGAACTTATGGGCGCAGTGTGAACCGCCCCGGCAATCCCATCAACGTCACCTGAGAGAAGAACGTTCCGCCTATGAAAGCCGCTTGGTGGTCGTCGGCGGCCTTTGCTGCGGTGTGGCGCTGTTTGGTGGTTCCGCCTTTCAGCAGTTGGGCATCCGGGATTCCACACCGGGAAAGGCCGGGTTTGTTACGACGCTGTATATTGTACTGGTACCGCTGGCAGGATTGCTGCGCGACAGGAGAATTCGGATTTCTCTATGGCTGGCGGTGGCCCTCTCTGGCATAGGGCTGTTTTTGCTTTGTTTTACAGATCGCTTTACCATCGCAACAGGCGACCTATACCTCGTCTTCGGAGCCGTTTTTTTTACGGCTCACATCCTGCTGGTAGACCATTTCGCGCCCCGGGTGGATTGCGCCCGCTTGAGTTGCGTCCAGTTTTTCATTACAGCCATACTATGCCTCCCGGTAGCGGCTCTTTTTGAGCAGCCCACCTGGCAGGGAATATGGGACGGCTTCCTGCCTATTCTTTATACGGGAGCCCTCAGCGGAGCGGTAGGCTACACCCTGCAAATGGTAGCGCAACGGGACACCAGCCCCACTGTTGCCTCCCTGCTGATGTGCCTGGAGAGCGTTTTCGCGGTGCTGGCGGGTTGGGCGCTGCTGGGACATACCCTGACTTTGCGGGAACTGTCGGGCTGCGCCGCTATGATGGGGGGCATTGTGCTGGCCCAGCTGCCATGGAAGGAGAAGTTACAAGTGTAGCTTTTTTCGCAATTCCTTCGCCATATCCTTGGGAAACAGCGCCACGCTTAGTACAAGCAGCCCCAGGCTCACGCTTCCCACCACGATGCGTGGCCAGTTCAGCGTTTGAACGCCTGTCAGGCTGAGCAGGATGGCGACAAGTCCGCCAAGGAGCAGTTCATACAGGGGCATAAAGTTTCGTTTTTGCTTCTTGAAAAACACAAGGAAAATAAAACCGATCAGCACCAGATCGCTGAAAAACACGATAGGTATGACAATGATGCTCCAGCCCTGCTGTAAAACCGCATCCAACAGGAACAAGTAAAGACAGACGGCGATGGAAACATCTGATAGTTTCTTGATCAGCGTATTCTCCACCAGCGGCTTGTACACGAAGGCAACCCAGGCCACGCACAGCCCGCCGATGACGATCAGGCTCCAAGACATGTCCCCGGTGAATAGGTTGACGATCAGGCAGGTATAGGCGGCTAGCAGAAACGCGCTGCGCAGCAGATCCAGCCGATTGCGGCGGAAAAAGCCGTTGACCTTGTATTTTGGGTATATACGGTGTATTTCGATCCTAATCACTCCCTTCCATATGAATAGCAAAGCCGTCCTCTTTCAGCAGACGGTACAGCGCGTTCTCAAAGGTGGGAAGATGGGTGCTCTTTGTGACGGTGAAAACCGCGTGATCTTCATAGCTGCAAAGAGCGCAGGCGGCCCTGTTGGTAATGGGCGGGCCCAGCACGAAATCGAACTTTTCCACAAATGGAGCCATTTCAGCCGGCAGAGGGATTGCTCCTAAGTTGCTTAATGTGGTGGTGAACAGCGGGTCACCCAGGGAACCGTAGATCAGATACGCGATGGGACGTTTGATGATCAGCGGTACAAAGCGCAGGAGACGCACCAGGCGGCGGGATAGGTGGATGGTCTGGTCCAGGTTGTTTTTACTGCCCCCATCCTTGATTTGAGCGGTAATCTTGGGCAGAACGGCAGCCAGTGTGGTGATTTCATCCGGGTGAAGCCTGATGCTGCAATACATGGAGAAGTTGCGCAGCGTGCTGGAGGGATAGAACTTGCGCATATTTACCGGCATTTGAATTTGGATCTTCCGCTTTCCCCGGCAGGACGCGACCGCTTCCTTGCAAGCCAGAACAAGGTAACCCATCATCAACGCTGTTACTGTGCAGCTCTTTTCCCTGGCTTTTTGCAGCAAGGCTGTCATGGACAGGTTGTAGTGAAGGATCCGGCAGGGCTGCTCATAGGCGAGGGCTCCGCGCATCTGCAGCGCGCGCCGGTCCATAAAGCCTTTGGCTCTTCTACTGCGGTCGCCGATGATAAAATCATCATGCCATTCCCTGGGTTCCGGAGGCGACCCCGTGTTGAAAATACCCGATTCAGCAGGAATGTGGTGCCCCAGTAACTGTAAGTATTCCCTCAGAAGCGTGCGCAGAAAGATGCTGCCTCCCAGACCGTCTGTGAGAATATGAAAAAACTCTACACTGACTCGATTTTTATAATAGATCACCCGCAGCGATGGGGATGCCACCGCGTTTACCCTCATCACCGCGCAGGGCAGCTTTGTTTCCGGCCTGACGGCGAAGCGACGCATGGCGCTGTCCAGGTAGTGCCAGAAAAACCCGCTCTTGATGGTGGTTGCGAAGTATGGGAATCGTTTTATGGCATAGGTAAGCGACATTTGTAATATTTCCGGAATCACAGGCTCTCTGAGATAGCCTGATACGCGAAACACAGGCATACGTTTCAAGTTCATGCCTAAAGGATAGATTTTTGCCGCATGATCCAACGGATACCAATCGTCCCGCTCTGCCCGGTAGAAATCACCCAACTGGGAGGGGTCCAGCCGACGGATCGCATCCTCCAGGGAAAGGCCGCGCCGGTTAAGCGCAATCAGCGCTTTCTCATGATCCGCAAGCAGCAGAGCCGTATACCTGGGGAGCAGGCGTACATGGCTGCGAACCCGTGATAAGAATTCATCCGCCAGGGGCTGAGCCTTTGGGTTCCATGTTTCTTTTTTTCTATTTTTCATTTCCTTTTTTTCGCTCCCGGCAGGCGAAACTTGGATACGGGCTCCACATGCGCCAGCGCGGTATCCAGTCCCGTATAGCATCGTTTGTCAAAGGCTGCGGCACAGAGGAAGCGAAGCTTGGCCCATGCCCGTTGACTCTTATATATTTTGCGGAAGATTTGGCTGGCTTTCTGTGCCTGTTCGTTGCCGGGGAGACGGGCGCTGTAGTTGCTCAGGGCCATCATCCGCCATAGGGGGAGGATAGGCTCCGGCAAGATATGAATGCTATCCATCCGTTTTGCAAAGCGCAGCGGCGTTTCGCCCTGTTTTGACTTGCGGCCTCTAATGTGAAGGATCGTGTTAACGGCGTTGCCGTAGAGGAATACCCTGTCCTGAGCGCTTTTGGCCTTACGGGCCAACTGATCCGGCATGCGGGTATGGATACGCCAGGCAAGACCGCCCGCCGCAATGACGAAAGCCAGAATCCACCAGGGAAAAGGAGGTTCTTCCTCCGGCGCCTCGTCAGAAGGGTCCTGATCCTCCCTATTCTGCTCTGTTTCCGGGGGCGGCGGGGTTGGCGGTTCCTGAGGGTTGTCCGGCGGAGGGCTGGGAGTGGGCTCCTCTTCAGGCGGCAGGTTATCCTCCGGCGGAGGGTTGTTTTCCGGAGGCTCTTGGTTTTCGTCCTGCTGTATGGGCGTAGGGTCAAAGGGTAACCAGCCAAAACCCTCAAAATATACTTCTGTCCAGGCATGGGCGTCCTTACCGGTCACATAAGCGATTCCGTCGCTGGCAGGTTGAGCCAGAAAGCCCTCTACATATCGGCTTGGAAGCCCTGCCATACGGCAGAGCACCGTCATTGCCGCCGCATAGTAGGTGCAATAGCCCTCCTTGCCCACGTGCAGAAAATAGGTTACAAAATCCACATTTTCCGGCGTGCTTTTGGGAGACAGGGTGTAGCGGAAATACTTCTGTAAATAACGCATGATAGCCATCGCCTTGTCATAGGGGGAAACGGAGGCGGCTGTCATATCGGCTACATCCTCGTACAATTTTTGCTCCATATGCCCGGGCAGCCGGGTATACTGATCCACAATAGCCGCGTAATCACGGTCGTTCTTTGGACTTGCATGTATCAGAGCGTCCAGGCCGTTGTCTCCTCCTTCGAACACCGGCGTAAAGACCGTATAGCGGTCCGCCGCAGTAAGATCCCGGGTGATGAAAAGCTCGCTGGCGTCGTTGAAATAGGGGACCATGTTACCTTTCATGTCAAGGCTGCGCAGAAACAGCGGAGTAAACACCGTACTGGCGGCGGAATTCTGCATTTGTACGTTGACGGCTTTTTCATCCAGCAGGGCGCTGGCCCTACGAATGCCTTCCACAGGCAGCTGTTCCAAAAACACCTTTTCACGAAGGCTTGCCCACCTGGGGTTGATATACAGATATCGCCTCGGAGAGGACGTATCCCGGAAATTCCGGCCCGTATACTCATTTTTTACCACAGCCCGCATCAAGGTTTTTCGATCGGTTTTAACCATCATCACGGGATAATCGCCGGGCTCGGCTTCGCCGCCTAACTGGCCGCTGCCAAGGGGGTAATAGCCATAGGAGCCAAGGGTGAACACGTTGCGGGGTTTTGTGAAAAACAGATAATCCGTGATGGTTTGCCGCAGATTGAATGCCGCCTCCTCCAAAGGCTGGATGGTTACCCTGGCGGGAGGCAGCAGTAGCAGGGACAGCAGCACCACGGCTAAGGCCATGGGCAGCACATTCGTTACAGAAATTTTTTCGTGAGATGTCTGGGCGATCATCAGCAACATGGCAACAAGCGCTGGCAGGGCATACCACACCAGGCTGCTCCGGCCCAGGCTCCACAGGCCAAAGAGCGTCAGCACCACCAGGATGGACGCAGGCAGAAAGCCAACGCCTTTCTTTGTGAATAGATATGAAAAGGCCGTGATCACCACGGCCAGCAATGCCGCCGCAGGGCTGCCGTAAAGCGGCATGGCTACGTCGATATTATTGAAAAACAGGGTAATGGCCTTAAACGCTTCCACACTGCCGCCCCAAAAGCCCATACCCGGCAGAAACGTCTGTACCAGCGCCCAAGCCAAAACCAGACCAATGCTCAGCCACCGCCATCCGGGAACAGGGGTGAGGATCAGCGCGGCCAGGATGAGAACCATGTAGACCATCGCCAGTGGAATGTGCGCCTCCAAACGAAACAGCATCAGCAAGGGCAGTAAAATGCCAAGGGCCAGGAGCGCGGCCAGTATTACGCGGCTGCGGCGTTCTGTAGTCAGAAAAACGAGTTTGGGCATCGAAGCGTAAGGCTCCTTTCCCTCGGAGTGAGTTCCTGGTTATGCCTGGGGCGTTACATAGTTTACTTCCACTCCGGACTGCTGAAGGCGGGACACATGAAGCTGCATGGCGGCTTCTTCGGGCTGAAAGGTCACCTGGTACAGCCGTACGTTAGGTCCCATTCGCTTCATCCGCGCAATCAGGTCCACCAGTTCGGAGGTGAGGCGGGTGGTGATGATCACCACCGCGCCGGTCTTGCGCAACTCGCCCATTTGCATCATAAGGCCTCGCTCAAAGCGTTCCGCGTTATGGAAACTGCACCGGGCCAGTTCCTCCAGCAGTACGGGCAGACCCATATGGCCGTTGTACTCCATAGGCCGCTCTCCCATGAGCGGCATGCGCACCGGATTATCCTGGCGGATTTGGCAACTCACCACCGAAGCGGCGGTTTCCAGCAAGGCGTCTTGCAAAAACGCCGCTTTATCCTGCGGGAGGCCGGGACTCAAGTAGGGCGGGGAGGCGTCCAACAGCACCAGGGCATCCGGAAGGGCCGGTTCCTCAAACTGGCGTACAAAGACCTCCCGTTTACGAGCGCTCATTTTCCAGTGGATTCGCTTAAGGGGATCTCCCTGCTTATACTGCCTTAAGTCGCTTGGGCTGGAGGGATCCTCCATGGCTCGCTTCATTGTCTCCACACCCATGTCTCCGGCGGCGAAGGTGAGAGGTTCCACGTCAAAGGGCACTGGCAGTACCAGCAATTCCTGGCCGTCTGACAGGGGTGTGTGAATTCGTTTGAAAAATCCGAACACATCGGCCACCGTATAGCTCTCCACACCGGGCAGCATAGCTCCCACATGATCTGCCGCAAACTGATGCACAATCCTTTGAGTGCGCCGGCCCAGCTGGGTCAGGTGGATTGTTGCGGCGGGGGTGTTGCGGGTAGCCCGCATATGCAGAGCCACGGGCGCGATGGGCAGTAACCCTTTATGGCTCACGCCTACGTCCATACTCACCATATCACCCCGATTTACCTTCGTGCCGGAAAGACCGTTTGTTACCTTTACGCTTTTTTCGGCGCTGCGAACGCTAACATATGACAATCCCCAAGATATAGCCAGGATCAGCGCCAGCAGCAGGTACATACGGTTGCCCATGGACAGCGCGCTCAGCAGGAAAAAGCCGAAACAGATGCCCAATGTGGCGGTTGCGGATCTCATGAAGCCCTCCTTTGCCGGTCCCGTCCTGCGCTGCGCTTGGCCGAGGCTACGCTGTTGCACGCCGCGCGCGCGGCCGCTGGTTAAGGCTGCGCCCCTTCTTCGTATTCGCCTGTTCAGCTCAGCCGGATGGGTACAGGAACATTTTCCATGACGGCAATCAAAATGCGCTCGGCGGAAATGCCCTTCATCTTAGCCTCCGGATTGGGCAGGATTCGGTGGGCCAATACGGGCAGCGCCATATGTTGCACATCTTCGGGCAGGATATAGTCCCGGTCGTTCAGCAGGGCGCAGGCTTGCGCCCCCCGAATCAATGCGATGGCCCCGCGTGTGCTGACCCCCAGTTGCACGGAGGGGT
Source organism: Clostridia bacterium (assembly GCA_009783365.1). Next base: position 6,824 of record WRHG01000034.1, read on the forward strand.
GGGTACGGGTCATCGCTGCGATGTTGGCAATGTAATGACGAACCTCCTTGGAGCAATAAACGTCGCCGATCATGAGTTGCATGGCTACCACGTCCTGGGCTGCACATACGGGCTGAAGACTGGCCTGAGGCTTTTCTGCGCCGCTGAAGCGCTCCAGCACCGCCATTTCCTCTTCCATCGTGGGATAGCCCATCGATATCCGCAGAAAAAACCGGTCCATCTGGGCTTCAGGCAGGGGATACGTACCTACAAATTCGCCCGGGTTCTGAGTGGCTAACACCATAAAGGGGCTGGGCATGGGATGAGTGACGCCATCCACCGTCACTTGATACTCCTCCATCACCTCCAACAGGGAGGACTGCGTCTTGGGGGAGGTGCGGTTGATTTCGTCCGCCAGAACGATCTGGCACATGACCGCGCCGGGGTGGAACTCCATCTCCCCGGATTTGAAATTAACCATGGTAAAGCCGGTTACATCGCTGGGTACAACGTCCGGGGTGAACTGGATCCGGTTGAAGCTGCAATCCAGCGATCTGGCCAGGGAACTGGCCATCGTCGTCTTGCCGGTGCCGGGCACATCCTCAATCAGCACATGCCCCTTGCAAAGCATGGCGATCAGCGCCAGCTCAATCACTTCGTCCTTGCCAACGATGACCTTGCCGATGTTCTGTTTCAGAGCTGTGATGACGCGCCTTGGATTGAGCATACGACCGCTCCTTTTTGATGTTTTCATCTACCTTATGTGTAATAACGCCAATTGATATTATATCGAATGGTAACGTGTTTTACAAGTATATGACAAAAGTTTTACGGTCTGGATTTTTCTTCAAAAAAATTGATAAGCCTCTTGACAAGAAGTGCATAATATGCATAATATATGAATAATAATGCATTTTGGAGGATTGAAAACATGACCATGAAGATAAAGCAAAACATCCAAAAAGTGGTGCTGGCCTATTCCGGAGGGCTGGACACTTCCATCATTATTCCCTGGCTGAAGGAGAATTACTCCGGTTGCAAAGTCATTGCCGTATCCGGAGACGTTGGCCAGGGAACGGAGTTGGACGGCCTTGAGGAAAAGGCACTGAAAACAGGAGCAAGCAAACTCTATGTGGAGGACCTAAAGGAGGAGTTTATCACCGAATTTATTTTTCCGACGATGCAGGCAGGCGCGGTGTATGAGGGTGAGTACTTATTGGGCACCAGCTTTGCGCGGCCTATTATTGCCAGGCGCGTGGCGGAGATTGCCGAGCGGGAGGGAGCCGACGCTATCTGCCATGGCTGCACCGGCAAAGGCAACGACCAGGTTCGTTTCGAATTAACCATCAAAGCGTTTGCTCCGGAGATGGCCATTATCGCTCCTTGGAGGGAATGGACCATTAAGAGCCGGGAGGAGGAGATTGATTATGCGGAGGCCCGTCATATACCGCTGAAAATCAGCCGCCAAACCAATTACAGTAAGGATAAAAACCTTTGGCATCTCTCTCACGAGGGCTTGGATTTGGAGGATCCCGCTAACGAACCCCAGTACCATAAGCCGGGCTTTCTCGAAATGTGTGTTTCACCGGAACAGGCGCCGGACGTTCCCGCCTATGTGAACATTTCCTTTGATAGGGGCATCCCCACGGCGGTGGACGGTATCAAACTGTCCCCGGTGGCACTGATGGATACACTGAACCGAAAGGGAGGCGAGAACGGTGTCGGCTTGTGCGATCTGGTTGAAAACCGATTGGTGGGCATGAAGAGCCGAGGTGTGTATGAAACACCAGGCGGGACGATCCTTTATCGGGCTCATCAAGTGCTGGAAAGCCTTTGCCTGGACCGGGACACCCAGCATTATAAGGCCCTGGTAGGCCAGCGATATGCGGAGCTGGTGTACTTCGGCCAGTGGTTTACGCCCCTCCGGGAGGCCCTCGCCGCCTTTGTAGCCGAAACCCAGAAGACCGTCACCGGGGACGTGAGGCTGAAACTTTACAAAGGCAATATAATGAGCGCCGGGGTCACATCTCCCTATTCCCTGTATAGCGAGGAAATCGCCACCTTTGGGCGGGACGACGTATACAATCAAAAGGACGCCGCTGGCTTCATCAACCTCTTTGGCCTGCCCGTTACGGCCCGGGCAAGGCTGGGAAAGAAGTAGCCTATGCCAAGTATCTTTCTGGATGGAAATCAGGGAACCACGGGCTTGCGCCTGCAGGAACGGATGGCGGCCCGCCCCGATCTGAGGCTCCTCACCCTTTCTGAGGAGCACCGCAAAAGCCTGCCTCACCGGGTAGCCATGATTAAAAAGGCGGATATCGCTTTCCTTTGCCTGCCGGATGAGTCAAGCCGGGAGTTGGTGGGAGCCATTCGCGCCCAGGTGGATAAACCCGGCGGCATTGTCATTGACACATCCACGGCTCACCGAACAGCGCTTGATTTTGCCTATGGCTTTCCGGAACTGGATTATAAATTTCGCAATGCTATCCAAAACGCTAAACGTATCGCTATACCCGGCTGTCATGCCAGCGGAGCCGTGGCACTGTTGTACCCTTTGTTGAAGGAGAGGGTTCTTGCCCCCGAGGCGCCCGTCGCGATTACCTCTATCACCGGATACAGCGGCGGAGGGAAGGCTATGATCGCCCAGTACCAGGCATCCGACAGGGACCCGGCTTTAGCCCTGCCCCGTCCTTATGCTGTGGGCCAGACCCACAAGCACTTGGCAGAGATCATGGAAATATGCGGCTTGCGGCGGCCGCCGGTGCTTCAGCCTATTGTATGCGATTTTTACAGCGGCATGTTAGTAGGTATACCCCTTATTAGGGAATGGTTTGACAATATAGGTGCAGCAGGAGCTCAGGGCGGGGTGAATTTCCTCACCAACCTGTACCGGGACCATTATGCGGGCCAAAATCTTATCTCCGTATTAGCCCCCAACCGGGAAGCCTATGTGAACCCATGCGCTCTAACGGGCTTGGATAACATGCAGATTTTCGTTACCGGCAACGATGAGCGCATGATTGCATATGCGCGTTTCGATAACCTGGGCAAGGGCTCTTCCGGAGCGGCGGTTCAGTGCATGAACCTTCGTCTGGGTATTCCGGAGGAGACAGGGCTTGTGTGGAGAGAAATGCGGGATGTCAATAAAGAAGTTAATTCCACCCGCAAGGAGGTATGAACATGAGTGCAACCGGAACGGGAGCCGGGTCCAGTGGCGAAGCCTCTGGCGGGGGAGTTACTTTGGCAAAGGGCTTTCGTGCTGCAGGGGAACATCTGGGTATCCGGAAGAATAGGGAGAAGCGGGATACGGCGCTGATCGTCAGCGATGTACGGGCCGCCGCAGCCTGCTGCTACACCTCAAATATGGTGCAGGGCGCGCCTCTGCTGGTCACCCGGGAGAATACCGCGGACGGGTATGCCCAGGCATTGATCTGCAACAGTGGTAACGCCAATACCTGCAACGCCAACGGCGTGGAGATCGCCAGGGGCATGTGCGGCTTGGCGGCCCGGTACACCGGGGTGAAAGCACAGGACGTAATCGTCGCCTCAACGGGGGTGATCGGGCAACCCATGTCACTCCTTCCCTTTGAAAACGGCATGGGCAGGCTGGCGGGTTCCCTCTCCGCGGATCCTCTGGGGAGCCGATTGGCGGCGGAAGCCATCATGACCACGGATACCGTCCCGAAGGAAGCGTCGGCATCTTTCTTCCTGGGCGGAAAGCCTTGTGTCCTGGGAGGCATTGCCAAGGGCTCGGGCATGATTAACCCTAACATGGCTACCATGCTCTGTTTTCTCACAACAGATGCAGCCATTACGTCGGCTCTTTTGCAGCAGAGCCTTTCGACGGTGGTGCCGGATACCTTTAATATGCTTTCCATTGATGGGGATACCTCTACAAACGATATGGTCAGCATCCTGGCAAACGGCATGGCGGGCAATCCTGTTGTGAACAATCCGGACAGTGAGGATTACAAAACCTTTACAGACGGTCTGCGGACTGTGTGCGAGCGCCTTTGCCGCCTCATGGCCAGGGATGGGGAAGGCGCCACCAAACTGATCACTTGCCGTATTACAGGCGCGGCAGACAGGGAGACCGCTAGAGCCGGGGCCAAGAGCGTGATCCGATCCACCCTCGTCAAGGCGGCCCTCTTCGGCGCAGATGCCAATTGGGGCCGGGTGCTCTGCGCGCTGGGCAACAGCGGCGCGGCCATTGACGTTGCCAAGATCGACGTGGATTTTGCCAGCGGGTTGGGTACCGTTGCAGTGTGCCGTCAGGGAGCGGGGGTGCCCTTTGAGGAAGGTTTTGCTAAAACCGTGCTGTCAGAAGAAAACATCGATATCAATGTTTGCTTGGGCAGCGGCTGCCTGTCGGCCGTAGCTTGGGGCTGTGACCTGACTTACGATTATGTGAGGATCAACGGGGATTATCGGACGTAAAGGAGTTTGCTCAATGACCATCGCTCAGCGGGCGGAGGTGCTGATTCAGGCCCTCCCTTATATTCAAAAATACAACGGTAAAATTGTAGTGATCAAATATGGCGGCAGCGCTATGCTCAGCGAGGGGCTGAAAAAAGCAGTCATAGGCGATCTGCTGCTATTGCAGCTGGTGGGTATGCGAGTGGTGCTGGTCCACGGAGGCGGGCCCGAAATCAGCGAATTGCTAAAAAAATTGGGCAAGAAAACCGAGTTTGTGGATGGCCTTCGGGTTACGGATGCGGAGACCGCCGATGTGGTGCAGATGGTGCTGGCGGGTAAAGTAGGCAAGGGGCTGGTGAGCGCCATCCAGGCTATCGGTGGCATGGCCATGGGCTTATGCGGCATGGACGGACATATGATTGAAGCAAGGCAACTTGATGAACGGCACGGCTTCGTCGGCGAAATTACCCACATTAACGCCAAGCCCATTCTGGACGTACTGGATGCGGGCTACATTCCGGTTATCTCCACCATCGGCTGCGATCGGGAAGGAAATACCTACAACATCAACGCGGACACCGCTGCCGCTCACATTGCCGCGGAGTTAAAGGCCGAGAGCCTTATCAGCATGACTGATATCCGCGGCATCCTGCGCGATCCCGCCGATGAAAATAGCCTGATCCCTTTCATTCATGTCAGCGAGGCCCCCGCCCTCATCGGGGAGGGCATTATCTCCGGCGGCATGATCCCAAAGGCGGAATGCTGCATCGAGGCGATCCGTCGCGGTGTGCGTAAGGTCTTCATCCTGGATGGCCGCGTCCCTCACGCCATCCTGATCGAATGCCTTACGGACGAAGGCCTGGGAACGATGTTTACGGGGGAATGACCATGGTTTGCCCGAAAGGAGTATACATCATGTGCACAGCAGGAGCAGGAGAGGATTTCAGGGACACAGCCCCAACCTTGGACCGGCAATATATTGCCAACACATACGCCCGCTTTGACGTTACCTTTGTGCGGGGTAAGGGATGCCACTTATACGATGAAAATGGAAAACAGTATATTGACATGGGCAGCGGTATCGCGGTCAGCGCACTGGGCCATAGGGACGGGGTCTGGGAAGAGGCGGTTTGCGGGCAGGTGAGAACCCTTGCGCATGCCAGTAATCTGTACTATACCATTCCTCAAACAGTTCTGGCAGAAAAGCTTTGCGGGCATTCCGGCATGAAGAAGGCGTTCTTCTGTAACTCCGGTGCGGAAGCCAATGAATGCCTCATCAAAGCTGCCCGGAAGTATGCCGCTGACAGAGCCGGGCTCTGGGTAAACTCTCCCGTGGCGGGCGAATCCGGCGGAACCGGTGCGGAAGGAGGCTCGGCTGCCCCGGTGATCTGTACCTTGGAGGGCAGTTTTCACGGCCGCACCATCGCCACCCTGGCTGCCAGCGGCCAGGACGCGCTCCACCGTGACTTTGGTCCCTTTCCGGCCGGTTTTGTCCATGTGCCGCCCAACGACATACAAGCGCTGGATACGGCTCTGCAGGGAAAGGGAGTCTGCGCCCTTCTGCTGGAAACCATCCAGGGGGAAGGAGGAATTGTGCCCCTCAGCGCGGAGTATTTACGATCCGCCCGGCGTATCACCCAAGAGCGGGACTGCCTGCTGCTGGTGGACGAGGTGCAGACCGGCATGGGCCGCACGGGCAAATTGTTCGGCTACCAGCATTTTGGGATTCTGCCGGACGGGATTTCTCTTGCGAAGGGCCTGGCAGGCGGTCTGCCCATGGGCGCTTGCCTGTTGGGTGAAAAGCTGGCGGACACCCTTGTCCCCGGCAGCCACGGTTCCACCTTCGGAGGGAACCCCGTATGCGCGGCGGGAGCCATTGCCGTGCTGGACCGGATGACAGAGGGTTTTTTAGCCGATGTAGCCGCCAAGGGTGCGTTTCTCCGTAAAGAGTTAGAGGCTCTGCCGGGAGTGACGGGCGTATCCGGCATAGGGCTGATGCTGGGCGTAGAAGGTCGGAGGGACGCCAGGGAATGGGCGCGGGCACTGCTGGCCCGCGGAGTTGTAACCCTCACCGCCAAGCATAAGCTGCGCTTGTTGCCGCCCTTGACCATCCCCTTCGCGGAGTTGGAAAAGGCCGTGGCGATCATCAAGGAGGAGAACAGGGGGTAATCCCTGCTCCCGGAAGGAGTATGAACATGACGATAAACCAGGACGGAATGCGGGTACGGGAACAAGGCCCCTGTCATTTGCTGAAGCTGGGTGACTTAAGCCCGGAGGAGATCCTGAGCATTCTAGGCTTAGCGGATCAGCTTAAGTATGAGCGGGCCCACAATATCAGCCACCCGCTGTTGAAGGGGAAGACCCTGGGCATGATATTCCAAAAGGCCAGTACCCGTACCCGAGTCAGCTTTGAGGTGGGTATGGCCCAATTGGGAGGTGTCGCGTTGTTTTTAAGCGGCCGGGATCTGCAGATCGGCCGGGGTGAACCTATCCAGGACACCGCCCGGGTGCTGAGCCGTTATGTGGACGGGCTGATGATTCGCACCTTCGCCCAGCGGGAGGCGGAGGACCTGGCCAGATATGGCAGCGTTCCGGTCATCAATGGATTGACGGATTATGCCCATCCCTGTCAGGTGCTGGCCGATCTCATGACCGTCCGCGAACACAAGGGCAAATTCAAGGGACTAAAGCTGTGTTACATCGGCGATGGCAACAACATGATGAACTCCCTCATTGTGGGTGGTTTAAAGGTCGGCATGAAGGTTTCGGTCGCCTGCCCCGAAGGGTACGACCCGGCGCCCGAAGTGTTGGAATTTGCAGAGAAGCACGAGCATTTTTCCCTTGTACGCGATCCCCAAACAGCCGCCAAATCGGCCGACGTCGTC
>WRHG01000035.1 GCA_009783365.1 Clostridia bacterium
CAACTTTGCCCACGGCGATATCTTTATGATTGCGGGTTATTTCATGATCTTTGCGATCTCGAGCCTGCCCTGGCAAATCGCCATCCCTGTGGCGATCCTTGTAACCGTGCTGCTGGGCGTCACCATTGAGCGCGCCGCTTACGCTCCGCTGCGGACGGCGCCGCGCATGTCGATCATGATTTCGGCCATCGGCGTGTCCATGCTCCTGCAAAACCTGGCTACATACCTCTTTTCGGCCCTGCCAAGGCCATACCCTGAAATTCCGGGGCTCAAGCGCATCTTCCAAATCGGCGGGCTGTCGGCGTCGCTGGTGACGTTCGTCACACCCGTACTGGCTATCCTGCTCGTGTTGCTGCTGACGTCGCTCATTAAGCACACGAAGGTGGGCATGGCCATGCGCGCCGTATCAAAGGACTTTGAGATCGCCAAACTCATGGGCATTAAAATCAACACGGTCATATCCGTAACATTCGTGATCGGCTCGGCGCTGGCCGCGGTCGGCTCGATCCTGTATTTCACGGACCGTATGTCGGTCAACCCGTTCAGCGGCATGCTGCCGGGGCTCAAATGCTTTGTGGCCGCAGTGCTGGGCGGAATCGGCTCCATCCCCGGCGCTATGGTGGGCGGGTTTGTGATTGGGCTGTGCGAGACCATGCTTGTGGCGTTCGGATACTCCACGTTCTCGGATGCGTTCACGTTTATGCTGCTGATCATCATGCTGCTCTTCAGGCCCACCGGGCTGTTTGGCGAAAAAACGACGGAGAAGGTGTGATGATCGTATGAAGAAACAGACGAAATATCTACTATCCTTCATTGCCATTGCGCTGCTCACGTGGGGGCTGGTGGCGCTTGAGGATCGAAAATTTGAACTGGCGATGTTGTACTCGGTCCTGCAAAAGGGCGCGATTTTCGCCATTGCCGCCACGGCGATGAACCTGCTAAACGGATTCACAGGGTTGTTCTCGCTGGGCCAGGCCGGTTTTATGGCGGTGGGCGCGTATGTTACGGCCATCCTGACCATTCCGTCCGCCAAACTGGACGGCGTTTATTATATGAACGGAGTTTCGCCCGTAATCAAGGCGTTTCGCGAGGGTATGGACCTGGCGCCCGATTGGGTACAGGCCGGATATCCATACCTGGCGCTGATTGTAGCGGGGCTTTTTGCGGCAGCGTTCGCGGCGCTGATCGGCATCCCGGTGCTTCGCCTTAAAAGCGACTATCTGGCCATTGCGACGCTCGGATTTTCAGAGATCATCCGCGCGCTGATCGCCAGCCCTCAGTTCGATATGGTGACGAACGGCAGTTACGGCCTTAAGTCCATCCCAAAATTCGACTCGATCCTGGTGATCTTTATCATCGCGGCCTTGTGCATAGGATTGATCGTACTGTTGATCCGCTCCAGCTACGGGCGCGCGTTTAAGGCCATCCGCGAGGATGAAATCGCGGCGGAGGCAATGGGCGTCAATCTGTTTAAACACAAGGAGATCAGCTTTGTCGTCAGCTCGTTCTTTACGGCGGTGGCAGGCGGGATGCTGTCCATGTACATGCGCTCCATCGACTCTTCCACGTTCAAGGTGGCGATGACATACGACATCCTGCTCATTGTAGTCATAGGCGGAATCGGCTCGGTCACGGGCTCGGTGCTGGGGGCTTTCCTGGTGACGGCGGCGAAGGAATGGTGGCTGCGCTTCTTCGATGAACCGCAGATGATTGCGGGCTTCGAAATCCCGCTTCTTCGAAACGGGTTCCGCATGGTCGTGTTTTCCGCGCTTCTGATGGTGGTGGTGCTGTTCTACCGGCGCGGGCTGATGGGCACCAACGAGTTCAGCTGGGATCTGTTGTCGCCCGGCTACTGGCGCAGACGCAGGCAAAAGGCGGGAGGTGTGTCCAAATGAGCGCGCACGTGCTTGAAGTGGAAAACATGACCATGCAATTCGGCGGCGTCGTCGCGGTAAGCGACCTGTCGCTTTACGTGGACGAGGGCGAAATCGTGGCGCTGATTGGGCCGAACGGCGCGGGAAAGACAACGGCGTTTAACGTGATAACGGGTATGTATGTACCCACGAACGGACGGGTATACTTCCGCGAGCATGAGATCGCGGAGGGATATCCGGCGGGCAAGATGAAAAAGCTGTACGGCGCGGGTCACGCCGGCGAGTATAAGCGCCTGCTCAAGAACACGCCGGATGTGATTACGGCGCTGGGCGTTGCGCGCACATTTCAAAACATACGGCTGTTTCGAAACCTCACCGTGTTTGATAACGTACTGATATCCAAGCATTTGCACATCAAGGCAGGCATGCTCTCGTCCACGTTTATGCTCAATTTCAAAGAGGAAAAGCAGATGCGCGAGGAAGCGGCGGCGCTGATTGCGCAGTTGGGGCTGGAGGACGCCATGAATGATGTGGCGGGATCGCTGCCCTACGGAAAACAGCGGATCCTGGAAATCGTGCGCGCGCTGGCGACGAATCCGACGCTGCTGCTGCTGGACGAGCCGGCGGCGGGCATGAACCCGCAGGAGACGGACGATTTGGGCCGGTTTATCATTAACATCAAGGACCGGTTCGGGCTGACCGTATTCATGATTGAGCATCATATGAACCTGGTGATGGACATATCCGACCGCATCTATGTGATCGACTTTGGCAAACAAATTGCCGAGGGTACGCCCAACCAGGTGCAGGATAATCCGGCGGTCATCAAGGCGTACTTGGGGGTGGATGAGGCATGAAGCTGCTTAGTGTGCGCGATTTGAAGGTAAACTTTGGCGGAATCGAGGCGCTGAAGGGCATATCCTTTGACGTGGAACAGGGTTCGATTGTCACGCTGATCGGGGCCAACGGCGCTGGCAAATCAACCACGCTCCGCGCGGTGAGCGGGCTGGTAACAGCTTCAGCGGGATCAATACAATTTGAAGGCCAGGAGCTTGCCAAACTGGACGCGCAGAAGATCGTGGCAAAGGGAATCGCGATGGTGCCGGAAGGCCGGCGGGTTTTTCCGAACCTGACGGTGCTGGAAAACCTGAAAATCGGCGCGTATCTGCGAAAGGACAAGCAAGCGGTCGAACGCGGCATAGAGCGTGTATACGCGCTGTTTCCCAGGCTGAAAGAACGGTCGTGGCAGCTGGCGGGCACGCTGTCGGGCGGCGAGCAGCAGATGCTGGCCGTAGGCCGCGGGCTGATGAGCACGCCGAAGATACTCATGATGGACGAACCGTCGCTGGGCCTGGCGCCCATGGTGGTGCGCGATATTTTTTCAATTATCAAAACCCTGAACGACGACGGGATTACCATTTTGCTGATCGAACAGAACGCAAACGCCGCGCTGAAAGCCGCGGATTACGGCTATGTGCTGGAGACGGGGCGGATCACGATGGAAGGAACAGGCGAGGAACTGCTGGGAAACGAGGCGGTGCGGGCGGCATACCTGGGTAAAGCGACCGGCCGGTAACATCCTTGCGCAAGTATCAAGCACAGGAGGCGACCTTTATGGATACGGCAACCCACAAAGCCGTGATAACCGCCGGCAGAACAGCCCTGGGCATTGAGTTTGGCTCCACCCGGATTAAAGCCGTGCTGGTGGGTGAAAATCACCAGCCCATCGCGTCCGGCAGCCATGAATGGGAGAACCGCCTGGAAAACGGCCTTTGGACTTATTCTCAAGAGGATATCTGGGAGGGGCTGAAGCGCTGCTACGGGGCTTTGAAGCAGGATGTACGGCAAAAATACGGCGTATGCCTGAAAACCGTTGGAGCCCTTGGCATCAGCGGCATGATGCACGGCTACCTGGTCTTTGATGAACATGAAAAACTGCTGGCGCCCTTCCGCACATGGCGCAACACCACTACGGGCCCGGCGGCGGAGGAACTGACGGAACTGCTGCAATTCAACATTCCCCAGCGCTGGAGCATTGCCCATTTGTATCAAGCGCTGCTGAACGGCGAGGAGCATGTGAACCGGATACGCCTCCTCACCACCCTGGCAGGCTATGTGCATTGGAAGCTGACCGGAAAAAAGGTGTTGGGCGTGGGCGAGGCCTCCGGCGTATTTCCGGTGGACAGCGCCGCCTGCGCTTATCACATGGGGATGATGGCGAAGTTTAACGCTCACATCAAACCGCGCAACCTTCCCTGGAATTTGGAAGAGATACTGCCCGAAGTCCTTTCCGCCGGTGAGGGCGCAGGCCTGCTTACCCGGGAAGGCGCCAGGCTGCTGGACCCGGAAGGCGACCTTGAGGCGGGAATTCCCCTGTGCCCTCCGGAGGGAGACGCGGGTACCGGCATGGTGGCTACCAACAGCGTAGCCCGGCGCACGGGCAACATATCCGCCGGCACCTCCGTGTTTGCCATGATTGTGCTGGAAAAGGAGCTTGCCAAGGTACATATGGAGATAGACATGGTTACCACGCCGGCGGGCGCGCCTGTGGCCATGGCTCACTGCAATAGCTGCACCTCTGATTTGAACGCTTGGGTGGGGCTGTTTGGGGAAGCCGCCGCGACCCTTGGCATGAACGTGGATATGGACACGCTCTTCGGCGCGCTGTACAGGAAGGCGCTGGAGGGGGACCCGGATTGCGGGGGCCTGGTGGCCTATAACTACTTTGCCGGCGAGCCCGTAACCGGGCTGGAGGAAGGCCGGCCTCTGTTCCTGCGCCTGCCGGACGCGTCCTTTACCCTTGCCAACTTCATGCGCGCCCATCTGTACGCGGCTGTAGCCACGCTGAAACTGGGCATGGACATTCTGCTGAAAGAAGAAAAGGTGGAAATCGACCAAATCTACGGCCATGGGGGCCTGTTTAAAACCAAGGGGGTCGGCCAACGCATGATGGCTGCCGCCCTCAACACCCCGGTATCCGTGCTGGAAACGGCGGGAGAGGGCGGCGCCTGGGGCATGGCCCTGCTGGCCGCCTATATGCTGCATAAGGAATCCGGCGAGACCCTCGACAGCTACCTCAACGGCAGGGTGTTTTCCCATATGGCCGGCGAGACCCAACCCCCCGACCCTGCCGACGCAGCCGGCTTTTCCGCCTACATGGACCGGTACGTGGCGTGCCTGCCCGTGGAAAAAGCGGCGGTGGCCGGGCTTAAGGCATAAGCATATATCCTTGTCTGCGCTTCGTTCTGATAAGCGCCCCGTTTGATCAGCCCTTGTACCCCGGTATGATATTGCCGACCCCTTCCAGCACATAGTTGGGCCGGTAGGGGTATTTGCGCATTTCGTGCTCGTTGGTGACGCCGCTTAGTACCAGCACGGTGTCGATGCTGCTTTCCACGCCGGCCACCACGTCGGTGTCCATCCGGTCGCCGATGATGACGGCCTCTTCGTTGGTTACGCCCAGCAGGCTCAAGCCGTGGCGCATCATCAGGGGATTGGGCTTGCCCAAAAAGTACGCCTTGCGGCCGGTAGCCATTTCAATGGGGGCCATAAGGGCTTTGCAAGCGGGGGCGATGCCTCCCTCCACCGGGCCGGTGATGTCCGGGTTTGTGCCGATCAGTTTGGAGCCGTTGCGCACAAGCCCTACCGCGCGCTCAATTTTATCGAAGCTGTAGGCATTGGTTTCCCCCAGCACAACATAATCCGGGTTGATCTCGTTCATGGTAAAACCGGCGTCGTACAGAGCGCCCACCAGGCCGGGCTCTCCAATGACGTACACGCTGCCGCCGGGGGTTTGCTGGCGAAGAAAGGCCGCTGTGCTTAAAGCGCTGGTATAAAAATGACTCTCATCCACATGGAGGCCCAGACGTTCCAGCTTTTGCTGCAATTCCCGGGGAGCCTTCTCGCTGCTGTTGGTGAGGAAGAGAAACCGCTTCCCCTCTCGCTGCAAAAAGTCCACAAACTCGGTAGCGCCGGGCAGCAGCAGGTTACCGTGATAAATCACGCCGTCCATGTCGCAGATGAAGCCCTTTTTGGCGCGGAGCCCCTCTATGGTGTATGTTCTGCGTAAACTGTCTTCCATCATACTTACTCTCTTACTCCTCATCCTTACATCCATTACTTAAACAGTATACCATACATTCCATCATAATTCAGGCCGCCGGGTATCTTTGCGTGATTTTTACAGGCAGCAGACAGAACGCAAAAATACCATAAAGCCGTTCGATATCTATTCTCCATCATTTCCTGCGAATAATCCGCATGGCATTCAGCACCGCCAAAAGCGCTACGCCCACGTCCGCAAACACCGCTTCCCAAAGGGTGGCAACGCCAAGCGCGCTAAGGGCCAGAAACGCGGCCTTCACGCCAAGCGCGAAGAAGATGTTTTGCCACACGATTTTTTTTGTGTACCGGGCAATTTTTACCGCGTCAACCAGTTTGGACGGTTCGTCCGTCATCAGCACCACATCCGCCGCCTCAATGGCCGCGTCGGAACCCAACCCTCCCATCGCGACGCCCACATCGGCACGCGCCAGCACCGGCGCGTCATTAATTCCGTCTCCCACAAAAGCAAGTTTCCCTTTATACCGCTTATCGGCGGCCAAACGCTCCAGCATTTCCACCTTGCCGGCGGGCAACAGCTGCGCGCAGGCCTCGTCCAATTCCAATTCTTTCGCAATTGCCTGCGCTATTTGCGCGTTATCGCCCGTCAGCAATACGGTTTTCTTCACGCCGGCGGCTTTCAGCCCCTCGATGGCGGCTTTGCTGTCGGCCTTGATTTCATCGGCAATAACGATTCCTCCGGCGAATATACCGCTAATGGCGACATACACCTTCGTGCCGGGCTCGGAGGATTCGGTAAAGGCGACGCCCTCATCGCCCATCAGGCTGCCGTTTCCCGCCAAAACCTTATGCCCGTCCACCATAACGCTTACACCCCGTCCGGGAATCTCAGAATAATCGGCAATCCTCCCCTTGTCGATCTCGCCGCCGAAAGCCCTTACAATGGACCAGGCGACGGGGTGGTTGGAAAAGGCCTCGGCATGGGCGGCAAGGTTCAGAAGGGATTCGGCGGTAAACCCATCCGCAGGCGAAACCGCTGTAACTTGAAAAGCGCCCTTTGTCAGCGTTCCTGTTTTATCAAAAACCACCCTGTCCAGCTTGGACAAAGCCTCCAAGCAGTTGCTCCCCTTAACCAGCACCCCTCTGCGGGAAGCGCCGCCAATGCCGCCGAAAAAGCCAAGCGGTATGGAGATGACCAACGCGCAGGGGCAGGAGATAACGAGAAATATCAAGCCTCTGTTGATCCAGCCGCTCCATCCCCCGCCCAAAAACAGCGGCGGCAAGACGGCCAGCATCGCTGCCGCAAGCACAACCGCCGGGGTGTAGTACCGCGAGAACGTGGTCATGAAGTTTTCGGTAGGCGTTTTTTTGCCGGCGGCGCTTTCCATCAACCGAATGATCTTGGATGCGGTGGATTCCCCAAAGGTTTTCGAAACCCGGACACGCAATACCCCGTTTAGGCTGATGCAGCCGGAAAGAACCTCGTCGCCCGGTTTTGCGCCGCGGGGAACGGACTCCCCCGTGAGAGCCCTGGTATCCAGCGCGGACGTACCCTCCGTGATTACGCCGTCCAGAGGGATTCTTTCGCCCGGCTTAACCACAATAATATCGTTGATCCGTACCGTATCGGGGGAAACCCGCGCAAGAACGCCGTTTATTTCAACCGTGGCGGAATCGGGGCGGATATCCATCAGATCCGTAATGGATTGGCGGGACTTTTGCACCGCAAGGCCTTGACAAAATTCACCAACCTGATAGAACAGCATTACGCCGGCGGCTTCCGGCGCTTCTCCGATGAGAAACGCGCCCGCCGTGGCGATGGTCATGAGAAGATTTTCGTCAAACACCCGTCCTTTAGCGATATTGCGCAGCGCTGAAAAAAGGACCTCCCACCCCAGCAAAGCGTAGCTGGCCAGAAAGAAAGCCAGCTTCGTCCCGGTGGAGAAGGGGGCGGCTATGCCGGCCCCATACACAACCGCTCCCAAAATGAGTTGCCATGGCAGCTTTCCGCGCAGCCCGGCCCCATTGCAGGAGCACTCCGCCCTTTGTTTCGCGCCCTGTTTCGCCATATGAATATCGGATTCGCAATTCACAGGATATCCCTCAATTCCTATCAATCGTTGCTCGTTTTTCAACCGATTTGCAAACGATCCCATCACTCGTGGATATGCTCAAAGCCTTTGTCGAAGATGTCCTTCACGTGGCTGTCCGCAAGGGAATAATATACCACCTTGCCCTGCTTCTCGTATTTCACAAGGTTTACCAGCCGAAGCCCTTTCAGCTGGTGGGAAATTGCGGATTTCGTCATATCCAGCAAAACCGCCAAATCACACACGCACATTTCACGGCAATTCAACGCCCAAAGGATCTGCACCCGGGTCGGGTCCGAAAACATCTTATACAGGCCCGCAAGCTGCCGGAACTCCCCGCTTGGCGGCATTTTACCGCGCACCTCGTCCACAATGTCTCCGTGAATCGTATCGCAGTCACAGGCGGGTATTCTTCGGTCCGGCATAAAGGATCCTCCCATCAGTTGATTGATTGCTCAATCATTATACTGTCGCTCTGCTGATGTGTCAAATGTTTTTTTATGGTTTTTATCAAATGTTTATCCTAAAAGGCCTTGCAATTCACGCGGGATATCCGCATAATAACTAATCGGTCCAAATATTGCCCATAGGGCAAAAAACGTCCCGCATGGCGTCCGTCAATGAAATGAACCGGTAAAAATCAACCCGGCAAGGAGGAATTCCATGGAGCGCGTTTATAACTTTTCCGCGGGGCCCGCGGCCATTGCGCAAAGCGTATTGGAAAAAGCGGGGGGTGAACTGGCCTGCTACCGGGACAAGGGCATGAGCGTGATGGAGATGAGCCATCGCACCCCGATGTTTGAGGAGATACTGGCGGAAACCACGGCCATTTTTAAAGACCTGATGGGCGTGCCCGAGGGTTATGACGTGCTGTTGCTGCAGGGCGGCGCCACACAGCAGTTTTCCGCGGTGCCCCTCAACCTGTGCACGGGCAGCGGCAAGGCCGATTACGTGGACAGCGGCAATTTCGCCCACCTGGCCGCGAAGGAAGCAAAGCGGTATGGAACGATCCGGATCGCAGCCTCCAGCCGGGAGGATAACTATACCTACGTGCCCGATGAGGATCAAATATCATGGAGCGAGGACGCGGACTACGCCCACATCACCACCAACAACACCATCTACGGCACCCGCTACCGGAAACTTCCCCGCGCCGGCAACACGCCCATCGTTGCGGATATGAGCAGCAACATCCTTTCCGAGCCTTATGACGTAAGCAAGTTCGGCGTAATCTACGCCGGCGCTCAAAAGAACATCGGCCCCGCCGGGCTGTGCGTGGTTATCGTACGCCACGATCTGCTGGGCAGGGCCAGCCCGCTCTGCCCCAAGCTGCTAAACTGGGAAGATCAGCAAAAAAATGACAGCATGGTCAATACCCCCAACACCTTTGGCATCTACATGGCGAAGCTGGGCCTTGAGTGGTTGAGGGACCTGGGCGGCTTGCCCGCCATCTATGAACAAAACAAAACCAAAGCCGCCCTGCTGTACGACTTTCTGGACAACAGCAGGCTGTTCAAGGGTACGGCTCAAAAGGAGTACCGGTCCCTTACCAACGTTACCTTCGTAACCGGGGACAAGGACGCGGACCAAGCGTTCGTGAAGCACGCCGCGGCTCAGGGCCTGGTGAACCTGAAGGGCCACCGCAACGTAGGCGGTATGCGCGCCAGCATATACAACGCCATGCCTGTGGAGGGCGTGCGGAAACTGGTGGACGAAATGAAGATGTTTGAACTGCGGGGTTGACGCGGCGCTTCGCCGGGGAGGCCCATCGCTTCCCGGCGCAGGCCGGATTGCTTCACCGCTATCACAATGACGAAAAGGAGCATGGCTCATGTTTAAAATCCAAACGCTGAATGCCATTTCCGATATCATCCATCAGGAATTAAGCGCGGAGCATTACGTGATCGCTCAAGAAGAACCCGTGCCGGACGGCATTTTGGTGCGCTCGGCGGATATGCGCGCCATGGCTCTGCCGGAGAGCCTGCTGGCCATTGCCCGGGCCGGGGCGGGCATCAACAACATCCCCATCGCCGAGTGCGACAGGCGCGGCATCGTGGTGTTCAACACCCCCGGCGCCAACGCCAATGCCGTGGCGGAGTTGGTGATCTGCAGCCTGATGCTGGGAAGCCGCAACGTAGCCGGAGGCATCATTTGGGCCGAAACGCTGAAGGGCCGGGGCAGCCAGGTACCGGCATTGGTGGAAAAGGGCAAGGGGCAGTTCGCGGGGCCGGAAGTATACGGCAAAACCCTGGGAGTGATCGGGCTTGGCGCCGTTGGCGCCATTGTGGCCAACGGGGCAAGCAACGGCCTGGGCATGGACGTGGTGGGTTATGACCCGTTTATCAGCGTGGACAGCGCCCTCTCGTTAAGCCGCGCCGTGAAACGCAGCGGCAGCATCGACGAGGTGCTCGGCCAGGCGGATTATCTGAGCCTGCACCTTCCTTTATCGGACAAGACCCGGGGAATGATCGGCGAGGCCGCGATTGCCAAGATGAAAGACGGCGTGCATCTGCTGAACTTCAGCAGGGCGGAACTGGTGGACGCAAACAGCCTGGGGACAGCCCTGGGCGACGGCAAGGTCGCCAGCTATGTGACGGATTTCCCCACCGACGAGGTGCTGGGCATGAAAAACGCCATATGCATCCCCCACTTGGGCGCCAGCACCCCCGAGAGCGAGGAAAACTGCGCCTCCATGGCGTCTTCCCAACTGAGGGATTATCTGGAATACGGGCAAATCAGAAACAGCGTGAACCTTCCGGAAATACTGCTGGGGCACAGCGAGGGCGTCCGCCTGCTGATCATCCACGAAAACGAGCCGGGCATGGTCAGCGCCATATCCGCCGCCATCGGCCAACGGCAAATTAACATTAACAACATGCAGAACAAAAGCCGCAAGGCCATGGCGGTGACCGTGCTGGAGCTGGACCAGGAACCGGACCCTGCGCTGGTGCAAAAAATACAGAATCTGCAGGGAATCATCCGGGTGCGGTTATTCCAGGAATAAGGCAACCGGCGCGGTATGGAGCCTATCCCTGGCGCGTACCGTTTATTGCTTTCAGCTCGGCCAGCAGGCCCTCCAGGAAAACCAGGCTGGCGGCTTCGCTGTCCACATGCTTTTTAAGCAGTTCATCGTCAAAATAGTTTTCAAACAACTGTAAAATTCCGTCTATCGCCATCACGACCTCTTGAACCGGGGTCCCCACCTGATAGTCGATATTCGTCTCGCAGATATGAAGGCCCAGATTGTCAAAGCAGCAATAGCTCACTTCGCCGAAGCGGAATGAGTCGAGGGCTACGTATGTGTGGAAATAAGGGTTTTCCCGGCAGTTTTTCACAAAGGTGCTCAATATCACCAACCGCTCTTCCACCGTAAAAGGCGGGAAGCCATACGGATGATCGTGCATGTATCCTTCGCGCGCCAGGCGCTGTAGCGCCCTTCTGGACAAAATCATATAGGTTGGTTTCTTTTTCTTGTATTTGTTGTCATAGCGGGCCGCGTGCAGGTCGATGACCGCCTTGGCAATTTCCTGCTGCGCGGGATCGGAAGCGCCCTCGCCCAAAAAAAGACTCGCGTTATGCATCATGATCTCCGCGGGAACATAACACATGGACATCGTCGGTATAATGATCCGCCACGTTCTGTCCCGTTCCATGAAGTACATCCGGCGATAAAGGGTCAGCAGATCCTCCAGGGTGTGGTTTTCCATGAGTTCCTTCCGGGCGGGGCGGTAGTTTTTCAGCTCTC
This sequence comes from Clostridia bacterium, assembly GCA_009783365.1. The sequence continues at coordinate 11,772 of WRHG01000035.1, forward strand.
CCGAAGATGCCACCAGCGAGTTAATGGCGGCGTAGGGGGCGTCATCTCCCTGGTGATTCCACAGGCACAGCTCATAATCGTCCGCCAATCGGACATCATACGTAAAAAGGTCGCCGTCCTTGGTTTCAAACCGAAAAATGGCTACATTACGCAAAAAGCTGGGCGAAACATCGGCTTTGTTTTCCTTAACGGTACTGAAAAAGGCCTCGTACCAAGGGCTGAAAAAAACGGAACTCAGCGACAGCAGCAAATCGGCCAGTTCCAGGGGGTTGTCTTCCAGCTCGAAATAGTGCCTCACTTTCAGCACGTCTTTCGGTACGAAGTTGAACAGCCCGAGGAGCTGTATCATCAGCGTGTGGTTAAAATTACCGAAGAGGATGACGTCCATCCGGGCTATGTTCACAAGGCCGCCTACAAGCCCTATGCGCGGGCCCTCTTTCCCCCGGATCAGGTCGAACAGGGACTGTCCTTTCTCGAGGACCTCCTGCCATTGGGACAGTGAAAACCGCCTTTCGCCGGGCGAAAATACCCGAAAATACACATCGTCCGGTTTGGGCAACGGGCGGAAGAGCATGCTCAGCCTTTCGTAGGCTTCCTCCTTCATGAGGGTGCCGCTGTCCTTATGCAGCGCCTGCTGCAGCATGAGGATTTCATCCGGGTTCAAGGCCAGAAAATCGGTCATCAGCAGCTGCTGAAGCAGCCGCTCCGCAAGGGAGATGGAACTGGTGTCGTGCAGCACGCGGCTGACAGTGGTCGCGCTTTTATAACCGAGCTTTTTTTGCAGCTGCACAATACTGCAGCGCCGGCTCTTCAGGATTTGTTGTAGGCATTGACCGAAACTGATTTGCGCCATCGTTGCAGCTTCCCTTTACTTAAATGTTTATGACAAAAAACCAATTGTTTGATTGGCAAAATAATTCTACTTGCATTGTGTCGATTTGTCAATGGTTGTTCGACAATTTATGGGGCTGTTTCTTCCTTTTTATTCTATATACGGTAGTCCCGGGTGTTTTGTCTATACGCGCTTAACAATTTGTCATTAATTGCTCACAGATTTTTAGGTAAACTGCATAGAAGTATAAAAAACCTAAAAAACGCAACGCATTCAAGCCTTGCATTTATTTTGACACAATATAGAACACAACTTTCATGTGTCGAAATCGGTTGCATTTTGGTATGCAATTTATAAAATAAATTTGAGTAAAATTTGTATACTCGATACAAATAAAAAATTTCATGGCGTACGATTACGCGGTTCCCGGCGCGGATACGACGCGAATCACATCGAGGAGGCGGCAACAATGAAAAAGAGCAGACTGCTAACATGGGTAATCGTATTACTATACATGGTATCCGCGCTGGGGATGGCAGCCTGGGCGGACGAGTCCGGCTGGGAGTTTGAGGAGGACGCGCCCGCGGCGGACGGAGCCGGAGAAAGCGCGCCCGCGGCGGAAACGCAGCCGCCGCCCCCCGCCGACACGGGATCTTCCGGCTCCGGAGAAAACACTTCCGGTTCCGGCGGCGGCTCCGCCGATACCGGGGCGGGTTCTTCCGATAACAAGGCGGACGCTTCCAACCCCGGGGATGACCCTTCCGATCCCGGGGAGGATCCTGCCGGTCCCGGGAAGGACCCTGCCGATCCCGCAGAGGACCCTTCCGATCCCGGTCCGGAATTCTTCGATCCCGATACGGAGTTCTTCGATCCCGAGGAGGAAGAACCCTTCAATCCTGATGAAGACCCCGGCCCGGACGAAACACTGCCGGCGGGCTGCAGGGTGTGGTTCATCCATCCCAACGGAAGAATCCTGCTGGAATACGAGGCGGAAGCCGGAACGCCCGTGGCGGAGCCGGATTTCACACCCCGCGCCAAAAAAGGCTTTGTGTTTGCCTACTGGTACGAGGTGGGCGGCGACGTAACCTCCTTTGCCTTCGGCGCGCCCCTGGAAGGGGATTTGGTGCTGGCCGCGTACTTTAAGGCGGTTGAAGAGGATGAGGATGAAGACGCGGATGAACCGGACGGGGATGAACCGGACGAAGAGGCGGAAGAGGAGGAAGAGGAACTTCCGCCCCTGGAGGTGGAGATTACCTCGAATGCGGGCGGCACGACCGTAACTCCCGGAGATATGATAACGCTATATGCACATGTGTCGGAGTGGGTAGAAGGGCATGACTGTTCCTCCATATGGCGCCGTAATGACGGCAGCGGTTGGGTGGTAATCGCGGTGGATACTCAAACCTATACCTTTGCGGTAAACGAAGAAAACTACTACTGGAAATGGGAAT
>WRHG01000036.1 GCA_009783365.1 Clostridia bacterium
GGAATTGGACTCGATGATGCCGTCTTCTATCATTTCTCCGCCTGGATCCACCATTTCGGTGCCTGTGGGAATAACGGCTACCTTCGGGCGCTTGCGCACCAATATCCGCGTTATGCCGCCCGCAAGCAGCGCCCCGATATCGAAAGGCCGAATGACGTGTCCCCCCGGCAGAATCATCTCCCCCTGTACAATATCTTCGCCTACCGGCCGTACATGCTGCCACGCGGCGGCGGCCGCGCGGATTACGACGGTTTCTTCGGTTGCTTCCTGAATGTCCTCCGCCATGATGACCGCGTTAAAGGGGCTCTTGACGGGATCTCCCGTATCCACCGGCAGAAAATCCTCCCCCTGTTTCAGGGTAAGCGGGGAAGATACACCGGCGCCGCGGGTGCGGGCGCTGATCACCGCAATGCCGTCCATCGCAGCGCTATCTCGCAGGGGAGAGTTGTTCAGCGCAAAGACGGCTTCGGCGGTCACCCGGCCCAGCGAATCGGAGACCTTGATCATCTCCCTCTCCGCTTTAAGGAAAGGTTTCAGCAGGCTTTGAAAACGCTCCAGCGCTTCCTCCACCGGGATATTGGTTAAATAGAGATTCCGCATGTGAATATCCCTCCGCTAAAACTGATGAACGAAAACGGTTTGTCCTGATTGCAAGCCCTCTTTCCCGCGATCAACATGGATGTAGCCATCAGCGGCTGTAAGGGTTGTGATAAGGCCGGATTTGCCAAACACAGGGTCCGCCCTGTACTCGCTCCCTGTCCATAGCAGCGTAACGGGCCAGCAGGTGAGTTTCCCCGGAGATGACGCAACATTGCAGGATATCCTCGCGGGGATGGGAGGCGCTTGGCTGCAGCCCGTCATTTCGCGGAGCAGCCAGCCGAGAAGCAGCTCGAACACCATCATTGCCGAGACGGGATGCCCTGGCAAACCGACAAGTAGGGTCCGCGAGGGGTTATCAAAGCCCAAAATGGTGGGCTTTCCCGGCTTCATGGCGATGCCGTGGGTGTAAACGCCCGGGGAAGATACCCGTTCGATGACCGCTTTTGTCATGTCTTTAGGTCCCTTGGAACTGCCGCCCGAAACGGTGACGATATCGCTGGTTTTCATCGCTGTCCGCAGCGCGTGCTCCAACGCGTTTTCATCGTCGGGCAAAACAGCCGCGCCGGTCACCGAGTATCCGCATTTAACGGCAAGCGCCGTCAGTGCGTGGGTGTTAATATCCCTGATCTGCCCCGGACCGGGCTCTTTTTCCGGCGGAACCAACTCGTCCCCGGTGGAGATGATCGTAAGACGAGGTTGAACATACGCCGAAAGGATGACGACGCCCGCCGCCGCCAGAGCGCCCACATCCTGCGGCAGGATGCGTCTGCCCCGGTGCAGAAGCACCGCGCCCGCCTTTGCATCCTCGCCAATTTGCACCACGTTTTCTCCGCCGGCTACGCTGCTGTATACTGCGACGCCTGTTCCGTCGAAGGGTTCGGCGCATTCCGCCATCACAACGGAATCCGCTCCGTCAGGCAGCATTCCGCCAGTGGGAACTTCGACGCATTCACCGTGGCTTATGGTCATGGACGCGGTCGTGCCGACCTGCACCTGCCCCTTCACGGCAAGCAATACAGGGATGCTCTCGCCGGCGGCGGCCGTATCCGCGGCTAAAACCGCGTAGCCGTCTACCATCGAACGCCGGAAAGCGGGGATGTCCCGTGTTGCGTTAACATCCTCCGCCGCTATCCTGCCGGAGGCTTTTTTCAAAGCCAGCGCCTCGCTGGGCGTCAGCCAATCCTTTGCGCTGGAAAGCAGCTTTTCACGCGCATCCTCCACACTGTCAACTTTTAAAAATTCCATCGGCCGCTCCTGCCCTGCTTATTGTTACATGGGTCAGATACCTTTTCAGCAGCGGATTTTGAGGATGCGTTAGCAGTTCCTCAGCCGGGCCCTCCGCTTCCACCGTGCCGCCCTCCATAAAGAACAGGTGACTGCACAGGCGTTGAATGATGGAAAGCTGGTGGCTGACCACGACCCATGTTGCCGGTCTGTCCCGCTGCCGGTCCAGAATAAAACGCTCGAACCGGTCCATACTCTCAATATCCAGGTTGGAAAAGGCTTCGTCGATCAGGATCAGGCTGGGGGAGAAAATTAAAGCCCTGGCTACGGAAAGCTTTTGTTGCTCACCGGTGGAAAGGCTGGGCGCGTACTGATTGCGGCGATCCTTCAAGCCGATTACTTCCAAGTAATGGTCGACCCGGGCCGGATCCGCCTTGATACCGCGCAGGGCAAGCGGATACGTCAGGTTGCGGTACACCGAATCATGAAGGAAATAGGGTTTGCGGGGCGCCATGGTGATATCCCGCTGCGTCAAGCCTTCATAGTCAATTGCTCCAGCCTCCGGCTTCAGCAGCCCCGCCATTAGCTTCATTGCGGTCGTCTTCCCGGACCCGTTGGGGCCGATCAACCCATAGACCCGGCCGGGCATAAGGCGGAGGCTCCCAATACGCAATGTAAACCCGCCAACCCGCTTTTCCAGATCAGTCATTCTCATCAGCCCGCTGCTCCTTCCGGTAAAGGGAATCCGCGATCATTTGGATCAGAAAGGCAATAATCAGTAAGACGGCGCCAAGGGTAATCGCCTCGCTATAATTGCCTTTGTTGCGCAGAAGGGTAATGGCTGTGGTCATGGTGCGGGTTTTGTTTTGGATATTCCCGCCAACTATCATAACGGCTCCGACCTCGCTGATTGCCCGTCCGAACCCGGTAATGCCGGCAAAGTAGATCTCCGTGCTTAGCTCCCGTATCAGCAACAACTGCAGTTGCAGGCGATTCGCCCCCATCGTAACGCCAAAAGCCCGTATGCGGGCGGCGTTCCGCTGTGCCGCGGAATAAACCATCCCGCAGACGATGGGAGTGATGATCATCACCTGCGCCACGATCATCGCTTCAACCGTAAACAGAATGTCCAGAAATCCGAAAGGTCCCTTACGCATGAACAGCAGATATGTCACAAGCCCAATCACCACAGGCGGCACGCCCATAAATGTACGGTTCAAGCGGATAACCAGCTTTTTGCCGATGAAATGAGCCCGGTCCAGCAAAAGTCCCAGGGTTGTGCCAAGAACCGTTGATATTGCGGTGGAGGGCAACGTCACGCTCAGGGTTACTGCAATAATCCTCCAGAGTTCGCTGTTAAGCGCCGCAGGCATGGCATCCAGTCCTTCTGTATTCAATACCGCCAACCTCAGGGGATTCCGCCAAACCGTTTATGGCTGGGGGATATTCCCTGAAGTTGACAAGGCGTTTGCGCCGCCGCTATTTTGCGTCCGGAATAAACAGCGGCTGGCCAAACTGCTCAACGCCGAAAGCGGCGATCAGTTCCTGGGCTGGCGGTCCCGTAATCCAATCCGCAAAGGCTTGACCGCCTTCGACATTGATTTTATCACTGACCGATGGGGATACCGGTATCACGCCGTAGGGATTCAGCAGATCGGCGCTTTTTTCGCAAACGATCTCCAGGTCGCCTTTATCCGCGTAACTCAGCCAGGTGGCTCGGTCGGAAAGCGTGTAAACGTTCATTTCCTTCGCCATACCCAGCGTGGCGCCCATGCCCTGGCCGGCGCTGACGTATTCGGCATTGCTTTCAGGCTCGATACCCAGCTTCTTCCATATCGACAGCTCTTTTTTATGGGTGCCGGAATCGTCTCCCCGCGAAACAAAGGGTATTCCGGACTCGGCGATGGTATGAAATGTTTTCTCAACGTCTTCGTTATAGGGGATCAAGCCGTCCCCGGGGCCGACGATAATGTAATCGTTGTACATTACATCATAACGTTTTTCAGCATAACCCTCCTCAACAAATTGATCCTCATCAGACCTTGAGTGAACCAGCAGGACGTCGGCCTGTCCATCTCGGCCCATTTGCAGGGCGGCTCCGGTACCTACCGCGATGGTATCTACCTCCCAGCCGGTTTCAGCGGTGAACGCAGGCAGAATGGCGGCCAGAAGACCGGAATCCTCGGTGCTTGTCGTCGTGGATAAGATGATTTTGCCCTTTGCGGGAGCCTGTCCTCCCGTGGATTCCGCGAGACAGATCCCGCAACATGCCATTGTCAGAACAGCGCATACCAAGGCCAATGCCAACCGTCTTTTTCCCATTGATAACACCTTCCTTTGCTTTTTCGCGGAGGCGTTGCTAAAAAATACGCTTCCAACGGAAGAAGCGTAAAGGGAAAACGGCGATACGTATACCGGCAGTCCCTTTACACACTGGAAGGCATGAGCGTTTCCCCTCATACCCTGGCGTTCCGTTTCCCATGGCGGTTGCTGTAGGAAAACGGAATTGGAATTGCGTATTTTTTATTTATTCCTCCATCGACTTCCCGCGCTTCCACACATGCACAGCGGTGCGTCCTTGCGCTTGATCAATTGCGACGCCGGCGGCGGAACCGGACAGGGATGCGGGAAGTACTGCTGGACACGGGTTCATCATACAACATTGCCATGGACGTGTCAACGCGGAAACATTTTGAGTTTTTCAGGGTGATACAGTATAATGAATGTGCTTTGCCGCCGGTTATCAGGATGGCGAGTGAAGAAGAGGAGAAAACGCATGACAGAGAGGCTTTACCTCAACGACAGTTATCTGAATACCGCCCAAGCCACCGTGGTGGCGTGCGAGTCAAACGGCGGGCTTTATATCGTGGAACTCGACCGTTCCGTATTTTACCCGACAAGCGGCGGACAACCGCATGATACCGGTACGCTCGGCGGAGGGGTTGTGACCGACGTGTTCGAACAGGGCGAGCGCGTCCTTCATGCCGTATCCATTCCCTTCAATCCCGGTGAGGCGGTGTCGTGCAGGATTGATTGGGGACGGCGCTTTGACCATATGCAGCAGCATTCGGGGGAGCATATTCTGTCCTTCGCTTTTAAGGAGTTGTTTGGCGCGATTAACGTCGGTTTTCATATGGCTGACAGATATTGTACGCTGGACTTGGATATGCCGTTGAAGCGGGACCAAATTGAGGAGGCAGAGGCTCGGGCTAACTCGCTGGTTTCTGAAAACCGCCCGGTATCCCTGAAGTATGTCGGGACAGACGAATTGTGTACGCTGACGTTGCGCAAGCAAGCGGAAGGGCTGGAGGGGCCGGTTCGTATCGTGGGCATGGAGGGCGGTGACAGCTGTACTTGCTGCGGTACGCATGTTGCCCATACCGGGGAAATTGGCATGATTGCCGTGACCGCGGCGACGCCCCATAAGGGCGGCGTTCGCCTGGGTTTTGCCTGCGGATCGCGGGCTATGGCTTATCTGCAAAGGACGCGGGCCATTCTGGACGACGTCGCCCGCGCCTATTCGTGTAAAGCGGAAGATGTACCCCAAGCCGTTCAATCGTTGCAGCACGAACTAACCGGCGTGAAACGCGAAAACAAGGTATTCCAAACGCGGCTTGTGAGATACCTGTCCCGTGAATTGGCGGAGGAGGCACGGTCTTCGAACGGGAGGCGCTTGATCATACAGTTGGTTGACCTGCCCCCGTCACAACTCCGCGCCTTGGCGGCCGCTCTCTGCGAAGCCGGCGGCACGCTGGCTCTCTTACTGGCGCGCAGCGGGGAGGGTGTGCAATACGTGCTTTGCTGTTCCGAGGGGTTTGGACTGGATATGGGCGAGCTTGCTCAACCGGTCAATTTGGCGCTTCAAGCCAAGGGCGGGGGTCGCGGCTGCCTTGCGCAGGGCAGCGCGGTTCATGGCTTCGGCCTGGAGGAGTGCGTCGGGCAGATTTCCGTCTATATGGAACAACGGCTTAAAGCGCTGAGCCGCTTGTGACTCTGTCAGGAGAGGGGAATGAGGAGATGACCGCGCCGGGGCTGTCTTGTTGCGCAGACGGCGGCAGTGAGATGAACGGTCGTCCGCCACGCCCGCCACGGCTGGATGAACGGTTGCGTGCGGCCTTTGATATGGTGGCGCCCTGTCAGGTCTGTGCGGATATCGGGGCAGACCATGGACGCCTGAGCGCCGAGCTGCTGCTTCATGAGCGGGCGCAGCATATGCTGGTGACCGATTTGAGTTCCAAATCTCTTGCAAAAGCCCGTAACCGCCTTGAAGGGCTTCGGTTGGAACATCGCGTCACCTTTGCCATAGCGGACGGCTTGGCCGCCCTGGACGCCTTGCCGGCGGCCAGGGCCGATACGATCTGCATTTTGGGCATGGGTGCGGAAACCTTGGCCGGTATTCTGATTCGCGGCCATGAGAAGCTGTTGGGGGCCACAATGGTACTAAGCGCGCAAACGGAGCAGCCTCGTTTGCGGCAGGCGGTTGTCGATGTGGATTATCGCATACGGGAGGAACGACCCGTACAGCAGTCTGGGCGTTGGTATCTCCTCATACGCGCGACTCCGGCTACGGAGGGTGAGGCAGCCTACGGGGAGCGAGAATTGTTTGCCGGCCCATGCCTTTTGCGGGACAAACCTATCCAAGGGAAGGCGTTTTTACTTCATAGAAAGAGACTGTTGCTGACGATGATCCGGGCCATTAAGCAGACCAAGCGGTCAAAAGATATCCCTCGATTGGCCCGGTTGGAATGTGAGCTTCAGCACTTGGAGAGTGCCTTGTTGGAAGATGGCTGGAAGGAATCCGGGGATTGAACCAAGAAGTATAAGGGGGAGAAGGAATGCATCAGGTGACCGTGGGAGACGTATTGGAATGGGTGAACGGCATCGCTCCCTTTGATCTGGCGGAGGTTTACGACAACGTTGGATTGCTGGCGGGGAGCCCGCGGGAGAAGGTACAAAAGATTCTCTTCTGCGTGGACGCCACGCAAGAGGCGGCGGATGATGCCGCGAACCATGGCGCGCAATTGATCTTGACCCATCATCCCCTCATGTTCGGCGGGATTCGCCGCGTGGACTATACCGCGCCGGATGGCAAGGCGCTTCGGGCAATCCTCGGCAGGAAGCTGAATGTGATCGCTGCCCATACGAACCTTGACAAGGCTTCCGGCGGTATTGCGGATAGCTTGGCGGATGCTTTGTGCCTGCAGGGTATTCAAAACGCGGACCATCCGGGCACCTGCGTACGCATTGGCGAACTCCCTTCTCCCATGAGCGCGGCGGCGCTTGCCGGTTTCGTAGCAAAACGGCTGCACGCGGAGGTTCGTCGCTATGGCGATACAGATTTGCCTGTCAACCGCGTTGCGGTAGGGCCCGGCGCCGGCGGCGACGGGGTTGAGGCGGCTGTGCATGCGGGAGCTCAGTGCTACGTTGTGGGCGAAATCAAGCATCATGAGCTGTTGTTGGGCTGTGGGCAAGGCCTTGTGGTGTTGGAGGCAGGTCATTACGCCACGGAGGCGGCGGGCGTGAGGGTTTGGTATGAACGTTTCCAAAGGATGGCGGTTCGGGAGAAATGGGACGTAGAACCCCTGTTGTTTTCGAAAATTCCGTTTTTTGGTGCGCTGCGCGCCGATAGGGCGGATTTACACTGAGCGGCATAAGGAGGTACCTATGGAACAGGTTGAGATGTTGTGGCAATTTCAGCAAGCGGATATGGACGCGGATGCGATGGAAGGGGAGATCAAGCGTGCGCCCACCCGGCTGGCGTTGCTGAAGAACCGTGAATTTTTGGTGGAACAACAAAATATTGTAAAACGTATGGAGGAAGAAGTCTCCGAGATGGTGGACCGGGTGGATGTGATCAAGGACGGCATCAATCGCCTGGAAGAGCAGTTGGGAGCGCTGCAGAGACGCTTGGCGGAACACACCCCCACGGATCTGGAACAGGCCAGGGAGTTAAGCCTGGATGCGCAGAAACTGTTAAACGGCATTACCAGCTATGAACAGGAGATGAAGCGTATTCAAAAGGACGCGGCGGAGCGGGACCGTCTGGAGAAAGACATCCGTATACGGTACGCCAAAGTAAAGGCCGAATACGATAAGCAGAAGGTCGCCTATGAGTCGGAGTATAAAGAGCAGATAAAGATTCTGGAGGGAAAGCGGCAGCACGCTCAAGAAAAGGCGAAGGGAATTGATGCCGCGCTGCTTGAGAGGTATCAGGTGATCAAGCAGCATTGCGTGCCGGCGGTAGCCAGGCTGGTGGGAGATCAATGCGGAGGGTGTAATATGAGCCTGCCCTCAGTCACCTTGCGGAACTTAAAAAGCGGCACGAAGATGATCGAGTGCGAAACCTGCGGCCGCATGATTATCCAAATGTAATGCGGCCGGGGCATACTCACGGCCGGTACGCAAGGGAGGTTGCACATGGACTTTCTTGATATCATTGCAAGAAAGAAGATGGGGGAAGCTCTGTCCGAAGAGGAGATAGACTATTTTGCCAAGGGCGCCGCTGGAGGCAATATCCCCGATTATCAATTGGCCGCCTTGCTGATGGCCATCAGGATTCAAGGGATGAATCGAAAGGAAACCGCACAGCTTACCTTATCCATGGCACGTTCCGGCGATATGGCGGATCTGTCTCGGATAGAGGGTATCACGACGGATAAGCATTCCACCGGAGGGGTGGGTGATACCACCACGCTGGTGCTGGCGCCGCTGGTAGCGGCCTGCGGCGTGCCGGTAGCCAAGATGAGCGGCCGGGGGTTGGGGCACACAGGCGGTACGCTGGATAAATTGGAGAGCATTCCCGGTTTTCAGATTGATCTGGGGATGGAGCGGTTCATTGAGCAGGTGCGGAGGATTGGCTGCGCGGTGATTGGGCAGAGCAGCAACCTGGCCCCGGCTGACAAGGCGCTTTACGCCCTGCGGGATGTGACCTCCACGGTGGACAGCATCCCCCTCATCGCAGCCAGCATCATGAGTAAGAAACTGGCCAGCGGCAGCAAGGCCATCGTACTGGATGTTAAGACCGGCGGGGGCGCGATTATGCAGGATCTGCGTCAGAGCATTGCGCTGGCGCAAACCATGGTTCATATTGGCAATGACGCGGGCCGCAGGGTCATGGCTGTTGTAACGGATATGGCGGAGCCTCTGGGCAGCCATGTGGGCAATGGGCTGGAGGTGAGGGAAGCCATTGAGGTGTTGGCGGGCAAGACCAGAGGGCCTCTGCTGGATATCTCCCTGGAATTGGGCGCGCACATGCTGCGGCTGGGGGTTGGGGCGGCGGATGAGAAGGAAGCAAGGGCGAAGCTTTTACGGGCTTTAGGCAATGGAGCGGGCTTGGAAACATTCGCGAAGGTCATTGAGGCCCAGGGCGGCGATCCACGCGTATGCGAGAACACAGGGCTGCTGCCTCAGGCGAAGATCGTCCGTGAGGCATTCGCGCCGGAAAACGGCTGGATTTGCGCAATGGATACCACCCGCCTGGGAAATATCGCCCAAAACATGGGGGCGGGACGTAAGGCAAAGGACGATCCTATAGATTACAGCGTGGGGTTTGTGCTTCGCCGCCGTGTGGGGGATAAGGTCGCCAAGGGGGACCCCATTGCCACCATATATGCGAAGGATTCTGACAGCGCAAGCGCCGCCATCCGGGGAATCGCCCGAGCAGTTCACATCAGCGAGGAAAAGGCGGCTTCCGGCAAGTTGCTGCACGCCGTGGTAACCGCCGGTTTTGTTGAGGAGCTTTAGCGGCGTTTCATGAAGAACAGCAAGGAGGCTTCCCATGTCCTTTCATGTAAATGACGGTTTTCTATACGCCGTATCCGGCATCGTCATCCTGTTTGCAATCATCCAATCAGGCTTTTTTCTTGGGAAGGCCGTTCGGCGGGCCAAACAACTGCATATTTCCGGCGATGTCATCCGCAAGACCATCCTCTCCAGCGGGTTGTTCTCAGTGGTGCCGGCTATCGCAATCCTGGTAGGGGTCATCTCGCTCAGCCAGTTCCTGGGCCTGCCGCTTCCCTGGCTGCGGCTCAGCATCATAGGAGCGGTCACGTATGAGTTGCCGGCCGCCACCGTGACGGCACAAACAATGAGCGCGGATATGTCGCGGAGCCTCACAGACCCCAGAGCGTTTACCGCTATCGCTTGGGTTATGACTCTCGGTATCATTTCCGGGCCGGTGTTGATTCTTTTTGGGCTAAAAAAGATCCAACGAGGTATGATCGCCATCACCGGAAAGGATCAAAAATGGGGTGAAATCGTTGTGAACAGCCTGTTTCTTGGTATGATTTCAGCCTTTGTGGGCATGCTTTTCGCCAACATTCGCACCCTATGGTCCGGCTTCATCCCCATCGCGGTGGCGCTCTCTTCAGCTGCGCTCATGGCCGTTTGCGGCCTGCTCATCAAAAAATTCCGATGGGTGTGGCTTGAGCAATACGCTCTGTCCCTGTGCATGTTAGGCGCCATGGCGTTGAGCATTCCAATAGCCGCGTGGCTGGGCTGAGGGAGCCGCCGCCTGGATTCATCATCGGCGGTGAAGGAGGAATACGATGAAACAGAGAGGTTCTGCACAATTTTCCGCTTATGAAAACAGCATACACCTGTATGGCCGGCTCTGGATGGCGATGGCCCTGTTTTTCATGTTGGCGGCCCCGGCGGCCATCTGTATTTACTATGACGCCTGGCCTGAAATCACCCATTTGCTGAAGGGGATGCTGGGCGTCGCGCCTATGTTCTGGACGGTGGGGATCATCGAGGTGTTTACGTACGCGCCCATGCTTGGTACGGGCGGTACTTATCTGGGTTTTGTGACAGGCAATCTGACCAACCTGAAGGTACCCTGCGCCCTAAATGCCATGGAAGCGGCCAAGGTTAAGCCGGGTTCCGAAGAGGGAGAGGCCATATCTACCATCGCCATCGCCTCCAGCTCCATCATAACCGCGACGGTAATCGCTTTAGGCGTGTTTGCCTTGAACGCGCTGAGACCTGTACTGGAAAATCCCGCCCTGAAACCTGCCTTTGAGAATATTCTGCCCGCGCTCTTTGGGGCGCTGGGCGTTGTGTTTGTAAGCAAAAACCTAAAACTTTCCATCGTACCGCTGTTATTCATGGCTGCGCTTTTTTTGATCATACCCGGACTTTCCGGCAGCGTAGGAATTCTGGTGCCGGTAGGCGCGCTGATCTCTATCGGCGCGGCGCGCGTTATGTATCGAAAAGGCCTGTTTGCGGAACGCGCAAAAGAGGATGCCGCTGAGCGCGGAAAGGAGTGAGGGACGGATGGCCATTCTTTGGTTTGTGCTTGGGACGCTTTTCTGTTTTCTGGCCCTGATTGTGATACGGGCCGTTGGGTTTCGGCCCAAAAGAACCCCGCGGCCGGCCGCGATTGCTGTTGATGTGGACGAATATTCAGCCGCCCTTCGCCTGCAAGCGATGATTCAGAAGAAAACGGTCAGCAACATCGACCCTTCTCAGGTTGATCAGCAGGAGTTTGAGAGCTTTCGGGAGTTGCTGAAGGGCTTGTATCCCGCCGTTCATGAAAAATGTCGTAGGGAACGAATCGGTGCAAACGGCATTCTTTATCATTGGAAGGGAATGCATGACGAGGCGCCTTCCGTGTTGATGGCGCATTATGACGTGGTGCCCGCCAAAGAGGAGGCGTGGCAGGCGCCGCCTTTTTCAGGAACCATCCGAGACGGAGAGCTGTGGGGAAGGGGTACTCTGGATACCAAGTGTACCCTCCATGGTATTATGGAGGCTGCCGAGGCATTGTGCAAGGAGGGGTTTATCCCGGATCAAGATCTGTACTTTGTTTTTGGCGGCGATGAGGAAGTGATGGGACAGGATGCCCCGGCCATCGTGGAGGTGTTGAAGCAGCGTGGCGTGAAACCTGCGTTTGTGTTGGATGAGGGCGGCGCCGTGGTGGAGGGCGTGTTTCCCGGCGTAAAGGGCCAAGCAGCCATGATCGGCATCGCAGAGAAAGGCAGCGTGTTCCTGAATATCAGAGCTCAAGGAAAGGGCGGGCACGCAAGCGCGCCTCCGTTGAAACAGAGTTTTGTTACCTTGGCAAACGCCGTCCGGAGGCTGGAAAAGAAACCCATGCCATTTAGGCTGACAAAACCGGTTTTGGAACTGTTTGACATTATGGGCCGTCATTCCACTTTCGCCTATAGGCTGATCTTTGCCAATCTTTGGTGCTTTTCGTCGTTGCTGGACCTGATATGCAGGGTGAGCGGCGGCGAATTGAACGCGTTGGTACGCACCACATGCGCCTATACCAGGGCGTCTGGGGCAGACGCATATAATGTGCTGCCGCCGGAGGTCACCGCGGGGGTGAACTTGCGCTTGATCGGCGGGGAAACGATTGAGCAGGTGATCAGTCGTATGGAAAGAACAATCGGGGACAGCAACGTGCGGTTGTGCCCGGTGGAAGATGTTAAGGGGGAAGAGGCCAGCGCCGTCTCCAAGACCCATGACGCTGCCTGGCACAGGCTGGATACTGCCATCCGTCAGACCTATCCGGACGCGCTGGTGGTTCCTTACTTGATGGTGGCGGCTACCGACAGCCGACATTTCTGCCCGGTGAGCGAGCATGTTTTCCGCTTCAGCGGGATACCGCTCACCAAGGAACAGCGGGAGTTGGTTCACAACACAGACGAGCGGATTCCCGTGGCGCTGCTGAAGGATGCCATTGGCTTTTTTACCCGGGTGATCCGGATGAGTTGAATGAAAATAGCGATCAAACAACCGCATCCACATGGCGGGTATCCCTCAGGCTAAGGGCGTTGTGGATGATGCGCCGAAATAAGCGGGCATCTGACCCGGCGGCCGGGCAGTACGAAACCACCCCGATCCTCAGTCAGGGGTGGTTTCGTGTTTGCTGTGTCACTTTCCCAGCCACAGCTCAATGGGATACTTTACCTTGGGACTGAAGGGAAGCGTCACCGACCGGCCGGTTCGGGCGCTCTCGTAGGCGGCATAGATCATTTCCAGCGCGGCGCGCCCATCCGCGGCAGTCACAAGGGGTTCTTTATCATTCAGCACGCAGTCGGTAAAATGCGCCAGCTCCTGCGGATAGCCCTGGTTGAAGGCCTCCTCGTACATGGTGAAGGTCCACCCCAGGGTGGCGCCCGCCTTCTCCGCGGCGTAGTCGTAGCCTTTGTTGCTGTAGGTAAGGGCGGAGTTACCCTGAAACAGGTCCGCATAGGAAACGCCCTGGGTGCCGTACACCTCAATGCGGTCATCCATGCCGCCATGGCGGGCCCAGCTGTCTTCGGCGACGGCGGTCACTCCGTTGTCGAATTCCACGACGGTAACGGTATTGTCGTCGCAGTCGGTATCGTGCAGCACGGTGCTCATGTGAGAGTATACGGACTTTACGGCCGCACCTCTGTTCATCCAGCGGAACCAAGCCATGGCGTGGCAGCCCATGTCCATCATCACGCCTCCGCCCGCGGTTTCCTTCTTATAGAACCAGGGACTGTGGGGGCCGCTGTGCTTTTCGGACTGTTTTAACATGAAAAGCTTACCGACCGCGCCGCTCTCCATGAGCGCGCGGGCGCGCTCGTACTTGGGAGCGAAGCAAAGCTCTTCGGCGTACATGAATTTTAAGCTGCGCTTTTTACACTCGGCGATCATCTCGTCCGCCTCCTCGAGTGTGAGGCAAAGCGGTTTTTCGACTAAAATATGCTTGTCCCGGCGCGCGGCGTCCACGCACAAGCCGTGATGGAGATAGTTAGGCACGCAGATGTCGACCATGTCTATCTCTTCGTTCGTATAAAGCTTGTCCAAATCGTCGTACACGGCCGGTATATGATGCTTTTTAGCGAAATTTCCCGCGCCCTTCGGATCGTGGCCATCGTACACGGCGACTACGTCCGCGGCCGGCACGAACCTGGCGTAGCTCTCCATGTGGATGTCCGCGCTGAAACCCGCGCCTATCACGGCTACCTTTACTCTTTTCATATAAGACTTCCTCTCGTTGACTTAATCGCCGCTTTGATGATACAATGCAGACGCCGCATTTGCAATATGCCGGGAGGGCTTCCTCTGATTTGTGCGCGGGATCTGACCAAGCGCTACGGAGGCAAGACAGCGCTTGACGGGATCAGTTTCTCTATAGGAGAGAACGAGGTAGTCGGTCTTCTGGGGCTCAACGGAGCCGGCAAGTCAACG
>WRHG01000037.1 GCA_009783365.1 Clostridia bacterium
TGCTCCGGGCAAAGAGCAACGTGGACAGGCTGTTTGACGAACCGAAAAAATCAAGAAAAGATCATGAGCGCGATATGCTCTGACGCGCAATTTTTCCCACGGATTCCCCGTGCCCAGGGCGCACGGCAGATGCAGAAGGCAGCTTAAAAAAAGGACGCTCGCGGGCGTCCTTTTCGCGGGGTTTGGGGCGGCCAGCACCAACGAGCAAATGCCTGGGTATATGCTCGCTCTTTACTTCGGGTGGATCAATGAAACGATAAGGCCTTCTCCCATTGCGGCTCGATCACAACGTTGCCCTCCCGGTCAATGAACCCCCATTTGCCGTCCTTTTTCACCCGGGCAAGGCCGTTTGAAAATGAATCGGCTTCATCCCACTGCGGTTCGCTCACCACATTGCCCGCGCGGTCAATGAACCCCCGTTTATCGCCCTTGCCCTCGTCCTTTGTGACGAAGGCAAGGCCTTCGGAAAACGGCGCCGCATAATCCCACTCGGGTTCAATAATAACGCTGCCTGTGCGGTCTATGAATCCATATAGCGATTTTCCGGTAGAATAGTCCGTTGCCGTAATGCACGCGCATCCTTCGGAAAACGAACTATAAAAGTAAATGCCGTCTGGCATCGTAAACATGACATTTCCCTGGGCATCGATGAATTCCCGTATGTAGTTATTCTCAGCAAAAACGAACGCGAGACCTTCATGAAAAGAGCCTCCAAAATCCCACTTTGGTTTTAGCGCTACCTTCCCCTTGTTGTCCATGAACCCTATTTTGTCGTTTTTATCATATAGCAGAAGTCCCTCGGAAAATGAAGAGGGCCTATCTTTCCACTGCGGTTTGATCACCACTTTGCCCGTCTGGTCAATAAACCCCCAGTTACGTCCGTTGTACACAGCCGCAAGGCCTCCGGAAAATGGACGGGTGTCCTCCCATCGCGGCTTAATCACAACATTCCCCGAAGGATCAATACAGCCATATTTACCATCTATCATTACAAACGCGAGGCCTTCGGAAAATGGCTCGGGGTCATACGCATCCAGATCTAACAGGTCAATCACAAGATTGCCCGCGCGGTCGATAAATCCATATTGGGAGATTGAGAGGGAGTCGGAACGATCGGCAGACCTCCTTACCCGCGCGAGGTCTTCCGAAAATGAATAGGCGCTATCCCATTGAGACTCGATCACTACCTTACCCTCCCGGTTAATGAACCCCCATTTCTCGCCGTCGAAAACAGCCGCGAGGCTTACCGCGGCGTTCGCTTCCAGCGGGGGGAGAACGCTGTAATCGATAAAATCATCACCCGCCTGCGCTGTTCCCGGTTCCGCGCCGCCCGGCTTCTCATCCGTCATGATGACGTCTGAATCCGGCACGGTTACCGCGGCGGGCTCCGGCAGGGTATCCGCCACGGTCACCTTCGCGCTGTTTTTCGCCTGCTTGAGCGCCGGCAGCTTCACCGGCATGTGGGCGTCCTGTACTTTGTCCACATAGAAATCATAGATCTCCCCGACTTCGTCATCCTTATAGTAGTAGTATTTGATCTGGGTGCGCTTGCCGGTACCCGCCTGGCCGAAGACATTGCATCCCCATCCGTACAACACGCCGTCTTCGTCCATCGCGAGGGAATGCTGACCCCCGCCGGCGAACCGCACGTGATCCAGCAATTTGACCATCTCTTTTGGATACCGATAATCATGGTCGTTGCTGTACAAATGGACGTAGCCGAATGAGCTGCCATCGCTTCGGTAGTGGTCCCAGCTGACGGAGTTCCCCAAATATCCCCATAGGCTGCCGTCGCGCTTCAGAACAAGCCCGCCAGAGGCGATGCGGGCCACATCGCCCATGAGCCGCGTTGGGGTTTCGCCTCTGCCCCAAGCGTATAAATCGCCTTTGACGTCCACCGCGCGGCTGCCGTTGGGGGCGATATCCACCACATCGGGAAGGATGGGAACGGGTTCCGCCTCAAATGCCTGCCGGGCTTCATCGCCGACGCCCAGATAGGCCCTGCTGCCGATACCCCAGAGCTGTCCGGCTTCGTCGATGTAAAAAATATTCGACGAATCGCCCGCCGCCATTACCGCGCCCGCGGCCGCCTGCCGCGGCGAAAAATTGCGCGCGCCGCCGGAATCGAATATGTAGCGTTCATCGGGATTCTCCCCGTACATCCTCGGATCCTGCTCGCCCCATATCCATAGCGTACCGTCGGTTTTGACCGCCACCGTCGTATTATTGCGTGCCGACGCGTAACGCACGCCTGTCATCACCAAAACCGGGCTGGTTTGAATTTCCTGCGTTCCTATGCCCAGCTGCCCGTCATAATTGTTGCCCCAGGCGTACAGCATCCCGCTGTTATCAAGCGCAATGCTGTGCATGGCGCCGGCCGTCACGTGGACAAACCGCTTCTCCGGTTCTAATCTGAGCCGTGTGGGGGTGTACACATCCGCGTTCTTGGTGACTTTGACGGCGTCATAATTCATCTCTGTACGTTTGCCGTTGCCCAGCTGCCCGAAGCAGTTGCTGCCCCAGGTATACAGGCGTCCCTGCTCGTCGATGGCCAGAGAGTGCCAGTCCCCGGCGGCCACGGCGCTGTAGCCGTTGACGCCTGATGGATGAGTGAACTCTTCCGCGTGGGCCGTAATCGTACCCAAGGATACTACCAGCGCCAATGCCATGAAGAAAGAACAAATTTTTTTCATGTAAGCGCACCTCCAATTTTTCAATGCCAACACTTTGGCTCCATCGTAGTCTACTCCTTCGGCACGAACTTTCGTCCGGCTTCATTTTAGCAGATTTTTCGTGTGCCAGAAAGATTATATCACCAGATCATTACCTGCATGTTTGTACAGGTACCGCTCGCGGGCCGGCGATCTGCCATGCCATCCGTAGGAACGGCATGGTGCGGGAACAGGATAAATCCTATTCCCCGTTCCCGTCCGCTCATTTTATGGCAAAACCGCCTGCGCTTTTGCGCGGCTGATTACAGTCTTTGCGGGGCCAGGCCCCGCGCCCGCGGGTTTACCGTCTATCAAACGTTAATCCACAAGCACCTTGCCCGGTACGGAGTTGAACTCGCCGCTGCCGGGCTGGAAGGGATACTTCGCTTTCACCGCTTCGCTGAGTTCAATACCAAGCCCGGGCTTGTCTGGTGGATACACATACCCGTCCTTTAGCCGGAAACTCTCCCCGATGATTTCGCTGTGCAGCGGGCCGTATGCCGGGGCGATTTCCAAAATTGCGGTGTTTTCCGCCGCGAACGCCGCGTGTATGTTCTGCATGAACCCGGCGCCGGCGGACCAGGAATGGGTGGCGATCCGTCTGCCGCGGGAGGCCAGCAGCGCCGCGATCTTCATGAATTCGCCCAAGCCGCCCACAAAGGACGCGTCCGGCTGCCCCATGTCGAAACAATCCTTCTCCGCATAGAGCTTCCACTCATGAGCCCCTGCCAGGCATTCCCCGCCCGCTACGGTGACGGAGGTGCTGCGGCACAGTTCGGCGTACTCATTGGCAAGGTTGTAATGCAGCGGCTCTTCAAAGAAGAATAGGTTGTAGCCTTCCAGCGCTTTCAGCACCGCCTTTGCCGTGTCCAGGGGCCAGGAATCGGCGCCGCCTCCCGGGTTGTTCATATGCCCGTCCAGGCAAAGGACTACGTCGTCGCCAAACCGCTTTTTGATGTTTTCCAGCTTGCGGACTTCGATCTCCGCCGCGATGTGCGGCACAAGGGATTTGCGGTAGTATTCCCCGCCGCCCCCGTCCTCATAGAACTCGCATGCGCCCAGTTTCACGCTCTTAAACCCCAGGGAAAGATAGGACTCGATTTTTCGGAAGAGATTGTCCACAGGATAATTGGCCGGGCCGCCCGTGGCGTACGCGAAGATTCTGTCGTGCTTGCGCCCGCCCAGGAGCTCGTACACCGGCAGGTTATGCAGCTTGCCTTTCAAATCCCACAGCGCGGCCTCTATGCCGGTAAGCGCGATCAGGCCCAAGCCGCCGCGGCACCAGAAATTTTCGCAGGCGTACATCTCCCGCCAGAGCAAGTCGATGTTATGAACGCCCTTGCCCAGGAGGATAGGTTTGAAGTATTCCACAATAGGGGGTATGAGCTCCGGGCAAAAATAGCCCGCGTAGGTTTCGCCGACGCCGGTGAGCCCCGTATCGGTGTGCACTTCCACAAACGCCGCGCTCCGTCGTTTGCGCGCCGCCAGCATGAAGGGATCGTTTGTGCTTGGCCCGGTCAGCAGGATCGTTCGAACGTCCGTGATTTTCATGGGTTCCCTCCTTCATGCCGCCGATGGCGCGTGCGATTGCCGATATGCGTCATAGCCGTCCCGCCTTTATCATACAGTATACCACGAAACCATAGGCGATTCCAGACCGGCGCAAACGTTCCGCGCCGGCAAGGGCCTTTACACGGCCGGCCCCCTGTGATAGAATCAAGCAATTGACCCGGTCGCCCTAAAAAACACAGGAGGAAACCTATGAACATCATCCGTACCCAAGCCGTGGAGCTAAGCGGCATACCCGCCATTACCTACAAGCTGAAGCTGGCCGCCGGCGGCGCGGGCCTGAAATTGCTGCGCCTGGATTCCGACGCGGCCGCGGTGTTCACCATCGACCGCCGTACCGCCGACCTGCTGCCCTACGGCCCGTACGACGCGAAACTGTTCCCGGAGGATGCCCTGCGGGAGGCGCTGGAACTGACCCAGGGCTTGCCCTACACCGCCCGGGGGAAGATCGCTCTGAAAGCCTTCTCCGAAGCGGTTTCGGAACCCGAGGACGTTACCGAGGAGCAGACCGACGCGGTGGATATGGTGGGCAGCGAGGAATACCAGGCTATCGTCTCCCGTTACAGCGACGAGAAGAGCAAGCTCAACTACACGCTGATGAACAAGGATTTTATTCAGTTCGCGGCCAAGAGCAAGGTGGTGGGCGAAATGCTGGCCGCCCGCGCCCTGGAAGAGGAGATCCTGCTCTTTATCGTGAAAAGCCGCGCCGCCTTCCTGGCCGGCGGCAAGGACAGCCTGGACAACGCCCAAACAGCCGCCCTGATGGAGACGCTGGACGAGATTGACCCCCGCAGCGCCTTCAAGGAACTGAGGGCCTGGATTCGCAGAATGCTGGCCGGGGCCCGGGGGTAACGCCCCCAAGGGAGGCCCGCGGCGTCCCTCCCGCAGGGGAGGACGGTTTGCTTCCAAGTATGGTCATGTGTTTCCTTGTCCCCTTATGCGCCATAGAGCGAAAGCCGGCAGCCGGCGGGCCTACTCATCCCGATACAGCCTCAGCCATCCTTCCCGCACCCCGTCCCAGGAGTAGCGGTCTTTAAGAATACTTCGCCTTTGCCATTCCTCCCGGGGAAGGGGCGCCGGGGCCTCCGCCTCCCGCGTTTTTTCCGTGCCCGCCATTTCTTCCAGCGCCCCGGCCATCTCCTTAAAATCCGCGCAATAGTGTACGCCGATCCCCATTTCCCGCAATTGGGGGTAATCCAGCCACGCCCCCGCCAGCACCCGCGCCCCGGCATAGAGGTACTCCTGCAGGCTTCCGGAGAAGGAGTCCGTCCGCACGGTTTGAAGGAATACGTCCGCGCAAAGGCGCAGCATGGCGCTTTCCTCCCCGTCCAGGAAGGAGGTCAGGATCAGGCATTTACAGGGCAAGGCTGCGGCCAGGTCCCGTACCCGTTCCATATAGGCTTCGTCCGTCTTGCCATAGGTCATCTGCAGTACCACCGTGATCCTGCTGAACCGGGACGGCCGCAAGGCCTCCATATCCCCGCGCCACCGGCCGATGAGCGCTTGAAGGGCCTTGTCCTGCTGCTGGGCGGGGGAGGCGCTGTACCCCACGCATACCACGAAGCGGTCCGGCCCGATGCCGAAATGGGCCTTGCACGCGGCCCTGTCCATGCGCGCCCGCACCCGGTCGATGCTGGCAAGCCCCGGCTGGCCAAAGTACACCAGGGCAGTCCGGTCCGCCACGGATTCGCCGAACAGGCGCTTTAGCATCTCCCGCTGGGGAGCCGCGTGGACGGTCACCCAGTCGCACTTCCGCAGATAGGGCTTCATGCGGGCCAGCGCCCTTTTTGACGACCGCAGCAGATCGCTGCCCCAAAAGCTGGCCACCCATTTGGGCCCCTCGGGTCCCTTCTTTTTTTCGCCCTTTACGATCCTCCAGCCCAGCGCCAGGTCCCGCTGGGAGAGATAGTGGTTATGCACTACGCTGAAGGGTCCCAGCCGCCGGAGCTGCCTGGCGTTCAGCCATACCCGGAGCCACATCCGCAGCCGGGGCACGCGCCGCGCCAACGGCAGGGTGTGGCGGTCCTCATAGACCCGCACGCGGTTTTCCCGGTAATAGGCCTCGTGGGTGGAGGCGGCAGGGGAAATTCCCTGATGGGGCCCTCCGTAGATGGGAAAAAGCACCGTTTCATACCCCGCCGGCAGCAGCAGGTCCTCGATGTAGCGGCGGGTCCACAGGGCTTCCCCGTCGGCGATAATCAGCGCCCGCGGGCGGGCTATGGGCGATATTGCGGATCCCGCTCCGGCGCCTTTTCCTCCGTTTTTCCCGCTTTCCCTCCTGACGGCACGGCCGGCCCAAGCGGAAAGCGGGCCCAGGGCCGCGGCCCGGGCTGTTCCCAACAGCGTGCCCAGCTCTTTCCAAAACAGCCGGCACCCGACGATCAGCAAGATTGCCAAAAAACCGTATTTCAGGCTATCCCGGCCGGCCAGCAAATAGTTTGCCGCGGCGGCCAGCAAACCAAGGCCCACGGTGTACGCCACGTAACGGTAATCGGGGATGGCCTTGTAGTACCGCTCCCCGGCCCAGGTGCGCAGCAGGAGGGAGACGATGGCGGCGGCGGCGGCGGCTATGGCGGCGCCGGTCTCGCCCAGGAACGGGATCAGCAGGAAGCACAGGGCCAGGTTCATCCCTACGGAGAGCAGAAACGCGAGGGTGTTCCAGTGGGTTTTTTTGGCGATGCCGATACCCAGGCCCGTGGTTTCGCTGAGGCAGTAGCACACAGGGGACAGGAACAGAAAGGGGAAGTACACTGCGGAGCTTCGATAGGCGGGGCCCAACAGCAGAAACACCGGGCCTTGAAGCAGGGTCAGCCCCAGGATGAACAGGGTGAGGGCGCAGGCCATCAGCCGGTGTACGGTAAAAAAGCGCCGGCTGTTCCCGCTCTGGTAATGCTCATACACATAGGGAGCCCAGTAGGTGGTAAACCCGGTCTGAATGACGTTAACGGTGGAAGCCAGGCCCAGGGCGCTGGTGAAGACGCCCACGGAGGCGAAGCCCAGCAGTTGGCGAAGGACGAGCGGGCTTACGGAGTTGTTGAGCCAGGTGATCACTGCCAGGGGGATCAGGGGCGCGGCGTAGGCCGTCATGTTTTGCAGGAAGGGCCTGTCCGACCGGCTGCGGAAATGCGCGTCGAACCGCTTGCGCTGGGCCAGGATGAACGCCAGCGTAAACAGGCCCATCAGCCCGGTCAGCGCCAGGATGGCGGCCCGGCCGCCGCCGCCCCGGAAGCCCACCGCCAGGTAAGCGACCTTGGTCAGCAGGGCGTGAGCCACCCCTTGGATGGTGTACAGCTTTGCGTTTTGCTCCATCCGGTAGCACAGGGACAGATACCGGAACAGCACCATGCACAGGCTGAACAGGCCCAGGCAGGCGAATACGGCGATGTCCGCCTCGCCTGTCACCCCCCGGCTGATCTCCCGCCAAAAAGCGAAAGCCGCCCCCGTGACCAGCAGGCTGAAACCCACCGAGGTGGCCGCGCAAAACGTAAACATGGACGCCCTGGAGGCCCTCCCCGGCGGTTCCCGGAAGAACCGCACAAAGGCCTGGTCCAGCCCCAAATAGCAAAAGGACGCCGCCAGCGCCGCATAGGTGTTGAACAGGTTGATCTTGCCCAGTTCCCCCGGCGCGAACAGGCGTGTGGAAAGGGGCGTCGCGATTAAGCTGATCGCAAAAGCGGTCCAGGCCGTGAGAGAGAAGCCGATCATGTTTTTAAGGAAGCGCTTTTTGGATGACTCCATAACGATCCTTTCCCCTGCATAAGGACTGCCCGTATCGGATATTATTTTTCGGCTCTTTCAGGCGGGATTCAAAGCGCCTTTTGTCCGCAGGGGTATCACTTGGGCATGAAATACGGTCAGGGATGGAACCCCGGCCCTGCGGTATGGAGCGAAAGGTGGCTGCCGGCGGCAAGGGGTCTCGGGGGGTAAGCCCCTCGAAGGAAAACAAGCAGGCGGTGGGGGATATCGTAAGGAGGACGGGCCCTCCCTTACGGAAGCGAAGCGGCGTCCCGCCTGCGCTCCATCCTCTGTTTCAGCCTGGCCTCATGGCCCTGGTCGGAAGGCTCGTAGTACACCCTGTTTTCATAGCCGGGGGGCATGTAGGTCTGCTTCACGTAGTGGCCCGGATAGTCGTGGGGATACCGATAATCAGGGGTGACTTGATGGGGAAGCTTGTAGCTCTTTTCCCGCAGATAGGAGGGTACGGGGGTGAAATCGCCCTTTTCCGCGTCGGCGCAGGCGGCGGCGATGGCGTTTACCACGCTGTTGCTCTTCTCCGCCTGGCAGATGGCGATGATGGCTTGGGCGATGGGTATGCGGGCCTCAGGCATGCCCACGAACTCGAGGGCTTTGACGGCGGCATGGGCCTGGAGCATGGCGATGGGGTCGGCCAAGCCCACATCCTCACTGGCATGGACCACCACCCGCCGCAGGATTAGTTTGGGGTCCACCCCGGCGTAGAGCAGCCGGGCGAACCACAGCAACGCCGCGTTGGCGTCGCTGCCCCGCATGCTCTTGATGAAGGCGGACAGCATATCGTAGTACAGATCCTCATCCAGTGAAAGGGTGGGCTTCTGCACGCTTTCCCGGGCAGCCTGCAGGGAGATGGCGCGGGCCGGGCTCGCCGGCGGTTCTACAGAACAGACGTTCCCGTCTTCTTCCGCCGCCCCGTCCCCGCCGGTGAGAAACGCCAGCTCCAGAGCGGCGAGGGCGGTGCGAACGTCGCCGCCGGCCACCTGGGCGATGAGGCGGAGGGCGCCGTCCTCACAGCGGACATCATAGGCGCCGTAGCCGCGCTCCCGGTCCCGGAGAGCCAGCAGCAAGGCCTGCTCCACCTCGTCGGCGGCGAGGGGTTCAAAGGCAAAGACGCGGCAGCGGCTGACGATGGCGGGGGTCATGCTGGCCATGGGGTTTTCGGTGGTGGAGCCGATAAAGCGGATGAGGCCGCTCTCAATGGCGGGGAGGATGCTGTCGCTCTGGGCTTTGGACCAGCGGTGGCACTCGTCCAGAAGGAGGTAGGTGGCGCGGCCGTAGCGGATACGGCGGTCGTCGGCCTCCTTGAGGACCTTGCGGACGTCGGCCACGCCGCTGGTGACGGCGTTTAGCTTCTCGAAGGCGCTGCCGGTACGGTTGGCGATGATGGCGGCCAGGGTGGTTTTTCCGCAGCCGGGAGGGCCCCAGAAGATGCTGCTCTGCAGCCTGTCCGCCAGGATGGCGCGGCGGAGAATCCTGCCCTCTCCCAGGAGATGCTTCTGGCCGATGAATTCCTCCAGGGTACGCGGCCGCATGCGGTCGGCCAGGGGCGCCTGGGCGGCGTGGCCCAGGGTGGCGCTCCAGAAGGTGGCCTGGCCGGACATAGATCGTTCCTCCCTGTTTGTCATTCTACCGTACTATACACGTTTTTGAAAAAGATGGCAATACGGCCCGGGCGTTCTTTTCTTTTCGCTTTCGGCGGCTGGAAACATTCGCCCTTTCATGATATAATTCGAATCATCCCCCGGGAGGGAAAGCGATGCCCGGCAGCGGGTATCGCGTGCTGGGGAAGGGCAGTAACAACGCGCGGCGGGGAAGCCGGCCGGGAAGCCGCCGGCCGCGGGGCGGCGTCCGCGGAGAGAAAGCCGCCGCCTCTGGAGGATAAGAGCCTTGGAGAGAGTTCACCGCAACGAGCGCGTCGCAGCGCTTTTAAAGATCCTCACCGATTCCCCGAACCGGCTGTTCGCCCTGTCCCACTTCTGCCAGATGTTCGCTACGGCCAAGTCCACCCTCAGCGAGGACCTTGAGCTTCTTCGGCAGATGCTGAAAACGTATGATTTGGGCGTCCTGGACAGCGTCGCCGGCCCGGGCGGAGGGGTGCGTTTCCGCCCTGTGATGACCGCTGAGGGAGCCCTCGCCTTCACCCGGGATCTCTGCGCCGAGCTGCGCGCGCCTTGGCGTTTGCTGCCCGGCGGCGTTCTTTACATGCACGACCTCCTGGGAGACCCCCGCAAAGTGCGCCGCATGGCCAACCTCATCGCCGGCCGTTTCTATGACGTTCAGCCGGCCTTCGTCCTCACCGTGGCCGCGTCCGGCATCCCCGTAGCCCTCTTCACCGCCGAGGCGCTGGGAATACCCCTGGTGACCGCCCGCAGGGATCACGCGGACCCTAACCCCCTTTTCCATTCGCCGGTTCCGGGCCCGGCCATGCCGGAGACGCCGCCTGTGGAAAAAGAGGCCGCAGCCTCCGGTTCCGCGGCGGCTGGCAGGACGCGCAGGCTGAGCCGAACGGCCTTGCGCCGCTGGGAAGACAGGCTGAATCCGCGCGGCCCTCATGCCATGAGCCTCCCACGGCGGGCCGTCCGGGAGGGCCAGACAGGCCTGATCGTTGATGATTTTATGAGTACCGGCGACACCGTCAAGGGCATGATGGATCTGCTGGCCGGGGCGGGCGCCGGCGTTGCGGGCGCCGCCGTGGTTGCCGCCGCCGCTGGGCCGGCCCGCCGGCTCGCGGCGGACGTTCTGTCCCTCCTGGTCGTGGATGTGGACGGGGAGGCGGGAACTTTCACCGTAAAGCCTTCCGAGGACATAGCCTCGCTTCCGTAGGGAGGTTCCATCCCCTTGATTGCGAGTGAAGACGGCATCAACATATACCGGCCTGCGGCTGGAGCGCGCGCGGCGGGATGCCGGAGGCGGCGATGAAAGCGGGCGGGGGCTCCTCTGCGGGAGCGAAGGGAGTGTTCCACATGAAACAAACTCTGGGATGGGTCGTAATAAGGCCTGCGGGCCCCGAATGCGCCCCTGCGGCAGGCGGATTCGCGACGCCGCTGCTGGGCCGGACCTGCCGGGAGCATGTGCGGCAGGCCCTTGCGGACAGCGGGGCCCGGGTGGCGGACGACGAGCGGGCTTTTGAGGAGCCTTTTGACGTGGTGCTGCTGGCCCGGGAGGACGCGCCCTGCCTGGAGCCTGCCGCGCTGGCGGCTCTCGCGGCGGCGGCCGGAGGCGGGACCGCGGAGTCGCTGACGTCCCCCCGGGGAGAGGCCGTTGCCGTGGCTGTTTCGAGCGGAGAGTGGTTGCGGGCGGTGAAGTCCTGCGCCATGTCCGCGATAGAGGCGGCCGGGATGCTCCTCAGCGCCCGCGACGATAGCCGGCCCGCGGCGTACGCGCCTGGGGGGGGCGAAACGGTGGCGGACGCGACCGGCTACGCGGCGGCCTTCCGCGTACTCCGCGAGAGAATCGCCCGGAGGCACATAGCCGCAGGCGTCATCCTGCCGGACCCGGAGCGGGTGATTATCGAGGCGGAGGTGACCATCGGCCCGGGGGCGGTCATCTATCCGGACAACCTTCTTATGGGGCGGACATCCGTGGGAGCGGGCTGCACGCTCTACCCGGGCAATCGCCTGGAAAACGCCGTGGTGGGCCAGGGATGCGCCGTTGAGCACTCCGTACTTTTGGATTGCGATATTGGCGACGAGACAAGCGTGGGCCCTTTCGCTTACCTGCGGCCGGGCACGGTGGTGGGCAGCCGCTGCCGTGTGGGCGATTTTGTGGAGATTAAAAACAGCCGCGTGGGGGATCATAGCAAGATTTCCCATCTGACCTATGTGGGCGACGGGGAGCTGGGCCGCAACGTGAACCTGGGCTGCGGCGTAGTCTTCGTGAATTACGACGGCAAGGCCAAGCGGCGCTGCGTTGTGGAGGATAACGCCTTCGTGGGATGCAACTGCAACCTGGTGGCCCCCGTCACCGTCGGCCGGGACGCCTACGTGGCCGCCGGCGGCACCGTGGTGGAGGATGTACCCCCCGGCTCCCTATATGTAGCCAGGGCCCGCGGCGAGGTGAAAGAAGGGTGGGTAACCAGGCGTAAAGAGAAGGGGATGCTGTAGCGTTTTTAGGGTGCGGACGCAACGGACGCTAGCATAACGGTCTGTGGAGAGGAATACAGCACATATTACGCAGCCTCGATTTATCTATAAAGAGTTTGTAGAGCGAAATGCCGTTTGCACTTAGTCACTGAACCTTTGAGCGATTAGTAAATACGCGTATTTCGCCGCCTCATCTTTTTTGACAAGCGCCTCATATGCTTTTGTGTCTTCCAACTCCCCATCGGCATAACCGTATAGCGCGGCTGTGCCCTCGATTTTGTAGTAACCGTTTGATAGCTCATAAACCGTATCAGCGGTGTAATCGTAGCCAAATAATAAACGTTCTTCGAAATCGCCTATATGTCCAAAGTAAAAATACCCATTGTAATACCGTATGTGTCCTTCGGGGTCGGCCATCTCTCGCCCGTATATTCCCTTTATCAGTGATTGCATGGCTTTATTTTCTGCCCGGTAGTAGATCGAGTCTCTTACGGTTCCACTTTTGCTGTATGGTAAGATATCCTCAGGAGGAATCGCGCTCTCTAAAAGATTCCAACCATCGAAGTATTCAGCCCACAGATCAGCAAAATGCGTTGCGGCATCTTCATTAAACAGGTTAAAATCGGAGCTCGTTTCATCGCTTCTGTAGCAGGCCGCGAATCCAGCCACCCACATTGCATGGTCGATATTGTCTCCAAAATCGAATGATACCAATAAGTCAGAAGGGTTTGCTGCTGAAAACAATCGCGCCAAATTCATTTTGTCGGTTTCGGAAACACTCACAAACGTGCCTTCCGCATCGAATGCCGGGATGGACGTCACGTTTGGAATCCCGTTTTCCTGCACAAGATTCTCCATATTGTTGTAAGGAATATTGTTCGCCTTCGCGTATTGCTCGGCGTAGCTGCCTTCCGCCACGCTCAGGACAATTTCGCCGCACTCATAGAATACGCCTTCGTCAATGCTCGTCACACTGGCAGGGATGGTAACGCCGGTTAGATTTTCACAGTAAGCGAACGCATATTCACCGATGCTCGCCAGGCTGTCCGGGACGGTTACACTGATTAAGTTTTCACATTCATAAAACGCGTTAGCGCCGATGCTCTCAACGCTGCCCGGGATGGACACGCTGGTTAAGCCTTCGCACGCATAGAACGCGCTTACGCCAATACGCAATGTACCCTCGGGTATGATGTACGCGCCCTGTTTTGCGCCGGAGTAGGAAACAAGCATCTGTTGCTGTTTTTCAAAAAGAACGCCGTCCACATTCGAATATACAGGACTATCGGATGGCCCGCTGATGAACGCCTTGGGACAGTTTGCGAAAGGGTTGGATCCGAACTGCGTCACGCTGTCCGGGATGGCCACGTTGGCAAGGCTTTCGCAGTCAATAAACGCGTAGTTGCCGATGCTCGTTACGCTATCCGGGATGGTCACGCTTATCAGACCGTGGCAAGCCTCGAACGCGCTTACGCCGATACTTGTCACGCTATCCGGGATGGATACGCTATCTAAGTCCACGCACCAGAAGAATGCGCCGAAGCCGATGCCTGTCACCGGATACCCGTCCAGTTCGCCCGGGATCGCCAGATCGCCGGTGGGTTCTTCCACATAACCCGTAATGATTGCGCCAACCTCCTCCAGAACATACTTCCACTGCCCGCTGGCGTCCGTCCTTTCCTCCTCAGCCACTCCAACAGCCAATAAAAGCACCAGTAGAACCGCGAATACCCCTACCATTTTGCCGTTCAAAAGCTTCCTGCGCATCCGGTTCATTCCTCCTTGTTGCTCGCACCGCAGATATGGTTCGCGCATGAAATGTGTGCCATGATTGCTGTGCTCAGTA
>WRHG01000038.1 GCA_009783365.1 Clostridia bacterium
ACTTCGGCTTCATGCCTGCGGTACTCAACGGCAGCATGGTGTATTTCCAGGAAATGCTCGCCGGCAGCTTGACGCCTGAACAAGCCGCGCAAGCCGCGCTGGATGATATCGCAAATAACTGATCACCGCCCCTAAACGGGTTTGGCGGGACCGTTGCGTTGCGAACGTGGCTCGCGCCGCAAGGGTCCCGCTTGATGTTTGACGGATCACGCGCTTTAGGAGTAGACATGATGAAAAAAGGCAGATTGACAATGCAGCAGCAACGCACTCTCGGCGGAATCCTGATGTCGCTTCCGTCCTTCCTGGTGCTGTTTCTATTTTTTATCGGTCCCATGCTGCTGGCGATCCTGCTCAGCTTCACCAACTGGAAGGGCACCACCTTAACTTTTGATTTCATAGGTTTTTCAAACTACGTAAAAGTGTTTAACACGCCTAATTTTGGGCAGCTCATGTTCAACACGGTGTACCTGATCCTCCTTTATGTGCCGCTCCTGAATATTGTGGCCTTGGTGATGGCAACCCTGATCTATGGAATATCGCGGAAGCTGGGGACAGTCAGCAAATCGGCCATCTTTTTTCCCAACCTGCTGGCGCCTGTGGTGGTGGGCTTTATCTGGCTTATCCTCTATCAGTATCAAAACGGTATTTTCAACAAAATCCTGCGTGGCCTTGGGATAGATGCCCTCGCCCATGACTGGCTGGGCGACCCCTCGACTGCCATGCCCGCTATTTCCCTTTCGATTCTCTGGTTTGCCATCGGCTATTTCTTAATTATCTACACGGCAGGCCTTACCACAATACCAGACGATCTGTACGAAAACGCCGAGGTAGAAGGCGCCAACCGCGTTCAAAGCTTCTTCGGCATCACGATACCCATGCTTGCTCCCTCAATCACAATTAATGTGATCCTGTCCACCATCGGCTGCATCGCAACCTTTGAATTCCCGCTTGTTATGACCAAGGGCGGGCCTGGCTCCTATACGCGCACCATGGGCTATGCCATATGGAATTACGCCTACGGTACGCGGCAGCAGGGCCATGCGCTGGCGATCGCCGTTATCATGGCGCTTATAGCGATGCTGATTGCCTTTGGCGAATGGTTGCTATTACACAAGCAGGAGGAAATCTACTGATGATGGGAAAAGGTACAAAAAAAGGCCGTTCCGTGTCAGCCCTGATTTCTGTGATTGTCGTCCTTTACGCGCTGCTCACGCTGGCGCCGATTTATATCGTTGTGACAAACGCCTTTAAAACCAATAACGACATCATTGCAAATCCGTTTTTTCCTGAAATCGGCAAACTTACCTTTGAGCCTATGCGAGAAGCCTTCCAATTGTTGGATTACCCCATCACCGTGCTCAACAATTTACGCCTCCTCATATACAGCAGCATCATCCTGGTGGTATGCTCGTCCATGGCAGGCTATTCCATAGCCACCTGCCGCAGCAAGCTGCTAAACACCTACTATATGATGCTGATCGGTGTTCAAACCCTTCCGTTTTTGCTGGCGATGGTACCCCTGGTTCTTGTGTTGGGCCTCATGAACCTGACGAATAATTTCTTCGGCACATCATTGGTATACGCAGCCAACACCATGGCCTTCGGCGTATTTCTGTATACCGGATATATGCGCTCCCTGCCAAAAGAGCTTTACGCTGCGGCGACTGTGGACGGATGCAACCACTTCCAAACCTACTTTCATATATACATGCCGCTGCTGAAAACCGTTACGGGTACTGTCATCATGCTCCGCAGCGTGCTCTTTTGGAACGACTACATCATCGCGTCCGTCACCCTGACAACCCCAAAAATGATTCCCCTCATGCTGAAGTTGTACGCGTTCTCCTCCAACCGCCTTACCCGTTACGATCTGCTCTTTGCGGGAACGCTGTTGGTAAGCTTGCCCATCATGATTTTGTTTGTTTGCACGCAAAGGGTGTTTATCAGCGGCGTCATGGCCGGCGCTGTCAAAGGCTGACCAGGCCGAGCGAAAAGCTGAATATCATGTAATGGAAGGGGGTTGTTGCTTTGCATATATTAGGTGTGGACGTGGGCACTACCGGCACAAAGGCAATGGCCTTTGACGAAAACGGGCGAAAAGTAGCGCAGGCGTATCAAGGCTATAAACTGACTACTGGCGCCAACGGCTTTGTGGAGCAAAATGCCGACGATTGGCTGAACGCGCTTCTGTTTACCGTGAAGAGCTGTGCTGAGGAAACGGATGGCGATATTCAGGCGCTCTCACTTTCCACCCAAGGCGGCAGCATGGTTCCGGTGGACGCCAACAGGGAATCGCTTTGCCCGGCGCTTTCGTGGATGGATATGCGCTCCCAGCGCGAAGCTGAAAAACTGGACAAGACAAAAGGCTCCGAGTGGTTTTATGAGAAATCGGGCTGGAGCCTATCGCCCGCGCTGAACGCCGCGAAAATACTATGGCTCAAAGAGCACGCGCCGAACATCTATCATAAGGCATGGATGTATCTTACAACCCTTGATTATCTCAATGTAAAGCTGACGGGCGAGCCTGTGATTGACCCCACAAACGCCGCCATCACGCAGTTAATGAACGTGCGGGCAGGAGATTGGGACGACGAGATACTGGACGCTGCCTGTGTAAGCAGAGCCCAGTTGCCGACCATCCTGCCTCCGGGTCACGTTGTGGGCGCTCTTACGAAAAAAATCGCCGAAACAGTTGGCCTTGCCCCCGGAACGCTTGTGATCAACGGAGCTCATGACCAGTACTGTTCGGCTGCCGGAGCCGGAGCATTACACAGCGGCGATACCATCCTTTCAACCGGAACAGCGTGGGTTGTGCTTGCCACC
The DNA here is from genome assembly GCA_009783365.1 of Clostridia bacterium. The sequence continues at coordinate 2,824 of WRHG01000038.1, forward strand.
ACCTTAAAGCCGCATTTTGACAGCGCTACGCACATCGCAGTGGGACCTCATGTGGCGCATGGCAAATGGGGCGCGTTGTCCTCCATACCCACGGCCGGAGTTGCTATGGAATGGCTCAGGGAAAAGCTGGGATTCGGCGGCGGCAACCCTGCAAACGGCATTCTGTCTTTACAAGAAATTGACAAGGTGCTCGGGCAGCGTTCCATCTACGGCAACGGCCTGCTGTTTTACCCCTATTTCGGCGGCAGAGGGTTCCCCCGCAATATGCTTGACATGCAGGCAAGCATAGCGGGACTCACGCTGAAGGACGACGCGTTTGACATCGCGCTTGCCGCTATGGAGGGCGTAGTTTTTGAGTTGCGGCTTTACATAGAAGCCTATCAAACCATCGGCATAGATGTACGCAACATGCGTATGATGGGCGGCGCGGCCAAAAGCGCGTTTTGGACCGATATTGTGGCCAATGCGGTCGGGCGTCCGTTGATCCGCTTGAAGGAGCCGGACACGGCGTGCGTTGGCGCCGCAATGCTGGCGGGGGTTGGGGCCGGCGCGTTTGCGGGGCTTGAGAACGCGTTTTCAAAAATAGGGCCGGATGGCGATGTTTGCCCTGTAAACGCCGAACGAAAAGCCCATTATGATGAAAAATTTGAAAAATACCGGCGAGGCCTTGACAGCCTTGAAAATTTTTACATGAAAGCGGGAGGGAATCCGACATGAAACCGTTGTTTGAGGTTAAAGAAGTTGATCGGGTATTTTATGAAAGCAGGCTGAAAAGCTTTTTACCGTCACGGATGATAGACGTCCACACGCATATCTGGCTGGCGGATTTTATGTCGGGGACAAGGCTGAATTCCCGCGGGCCCACATGGCCGGCGCGGGTTGCCCGTGACAACCCGGCTGATGATTTGATAGCCTCCTATGGTTTGCTCTTTCCGGACCAGCAAGTAAAGGCGCTTTTGTTCGGCCATCCTTCGCGATGCTGCGATTTGTCCCGTAATAACCACTATGTGGCGCAGTGCGCGAAAGAACATGGTATGCCGGCGCTGATGATCACTGTTCCCGATGCGGACGTAGGAGACCTTGAACGGCAACTGGACAATGGCGGCTTCATCGGCGCGAAGGTTTATCTTGATCTCGCGCCGGAGCAAATCCCCTCGGAAGAGATATGCATATACGATTTTTTACCCAAGGAGCAGCTTACCCTTTTCAACGAACGCTCCGCCGTCGTGATGCTGCACATACCGCGCCCCGCGAGGCTTAAAGACCCGCTGAACCTACGGCAGATGATGGAGATCGAGCAAGAGTATCCTCATATCCGCCTGATCATCGCTCATGTGGGACGCGCCTACTGTCCGGAAGACATTGGCAATGCTTTTGAGGTGCTGTCGCGCTCGGAACGGATGATGTTTGACTTTTCAGCCAATACGAACGAGCAGGTGTTCATTGAGCTTATCAAGGCTGTGGGGCCAAAGCGCATCCTGTTCGGCAGCGATCTGCCCATAACGCGTATGCGGATGAAGCGCGTATGCGAAAACGGATCATATATCAATATCGTGCCGAAGGATCTGTATGGAGATCTTACTGGCGAATCGCATATGCGCGAGGCGGAGGGCGAAGATGCCGAAAGCCTTACGTTCTTTATGTATGAAGAGGTGGATGCGTTCAGGCGCGCGGTTGAAAAAACAGGGCTCTCCAAAGAAGATATCGCGGATATCTTCTATCGGAATGCGGAAAGGACGCTTGGGTTGGATGGAGAATGGGGGGGAAACGTATGAAAACCGCGCGGATTGGCCTGTTGCCGCTGTATATCAAGCTATATGACGATGTTTCGCCGGATTCACGGCGAGGGGTGGAATCTTTTTACAACGAAGCAGCGGGAGAGCTGTCCAAACTCGGACTGGATGTTGTAAAGGCGCCAGTCTGCCGGATCAGGGATGAGTTTGTGGAAGCCGTTCACAATTTGGAGGCTTCGGATGTGGATGCCTTAGTAACGCTGCATCTCGCATACTCACCATCCCTCGAGTCAGCAACCGCGGTGGCGGCATCAAATCTGCCGGTTATCATCTTTGACGCCACGCCCGAATACGATTTTTCACCCGGGCAATCCCCGGAGGCAATTATGTACAACCACGGCATTCATGGGGTACAAGATTTCTGCAATATGCTCATTCGCTTAGGGAAACCGTTCCAAATCGAGGCCGGGCATCTGTACCAGTCCGATGTGGCGAAACGGGTAGCCGCGCTGGCCAGAGGCTGCGCCATTGCCACCGCAATGCGCAAAGCGCGTGTAGGCCTCATTGGCAAACCGTTTGACGGCATGGGAGATTTTCAGGTGCCCTTCGACACGTTGCGTCACCGTATCGGCCTTCAAGTCGTCACGCCGGATAACGATACGCTGAAAGCGTGCGTTGCCGCAGTTACTGATGATGAGGTGTCCGCAGAGGTCAAGCGCAACTTGAGCGATTTCAAGTCCCGAAACCTTGATGGCGGCGTTCACGCGGAAACGGCGCGGGTATGCCTCGCGGTACGCAAATGCATTATGAAAGAACAAATGACGGCGTTTTCAGTGAATTTTATGGATATATCCGACGCCGGCCCAATCACCCGAATGCCATTTATCGAAGCATGCCGCGCAATGTCTGAGGGTATTGGCTACGCCGGCGAGGGAGACGCGCTTACGGCGGCTTTTGTGGGTGCGCTCATGACCCAATTTCCAAAAACCTCGTTTACCGAGATGTTCTGCCCGGATTGGAAAAACAACACGATTTTTTTGAGCCATATGGGTGAGATGAACATAAGCCTGACGGCAAAGCAACCCGTTTTAACGGAGATGGATTTCATCTATGCCAGCGGCCATAACCCCGCTGTCGTTTACGGAATGTTTATGGAGGGGGAAGCCGTTTTCGCCAATCTGGCGCCCGGGCCGACCGATTCCTTCTCGCTGATCTACACCAAGGGGCGTATGATCGGGGACGGCGGAAAGGACAATATGCCATGTACCATACGGGGATGGTTTGATCCAGGAATTCCAGCGGCGGACTTTTTAAAACGATATAGCCAGTCCGGAGGTACGCACCACGGCGCCATTATCTATGGGGACGTCCGGACCGAGCTGGAGGCGTTTGCCGAAGCCATGGGCTGGAAGGCAGTATGCATTGGATGAGGTGAGTTGATGAACGGAAGGGAATTGCTGTTATGCACATTACGGGGTGAGCGAACCCCACGGATTCCGGTGGCTCCGTTTATCCACCATAACTTTATCGACGAATTTTTCGAACAGCACGGCTGTGACGGCGTGGAAAAAGGAATTGAAGTTTACGAGCACTTTGGGTTTGATATCATCCTGAGAACCTGCTCGGTGGGCGGCTATCTGGACGAAACCATTTGCGACAGCCCGGAATGGCGCGTGTCGCAGCATACGGAAGATGTCCGCGCGGGGGATACCTGGCGTATCGTCACAACGGTTCAAACCCCTGAGAAGACGTTACGCCAGGTGAAGCAGTTTGCGAAAGTCTATCAGTATGAGACCGTCGAGGCCATTGTAGAATACTATATCAAGGACAAAGACGACTTTGATCAGTTTCAAAAGTATCAGCCTGCTTTGCCCGCTCTCGACTGCGGGCAGATCTCGAAAGCGCGCCGTCTGCTGGAAAAGAAGGGACTGACTGCCCCATGGGTACAGGGCGCCTTCAACATGACCAGTATGTACAGAAAGCTGGACGACCTGCTTACCGACGCATATTTGCAGCCGGAACTGTACGATGCCATGATGAGATATTTCTCGGACAGGGCGCTGGCGGCCAGTAAACAATTCGTGAACGCGGGGGCGGATATGATCAGTGGCGCCGGCAACGCGGCAAATGGCGGCACAGTAGGTCCGGCATATTTCCAAAGCCACATACTTCCCTATGAGCGCGATTTTGCCCACGGCGTCAAGTCGCTTGGCGTTTACTATCTCTATCATAACTGCGGAGATTCCCGGAAACTGCTGCCTCTTTACCCCGACATCGGCATGGATATGTACGAGTCGCTTACGCCGCCACCCTATGGCGACGCCGACCTGGACGAAGCCTTTACGGCATTCAGCGGCCCGGTGACGCTTTCCGGCAATTTTGACCAAATACATGCTTTGCGGCATTGGAGCGGAGCGGAAATCGAAGAAGGCGTGAGAACGGTCATGGCGAAGGCGAAAGAGAGAGGCCGGTTTATATTTGCCACCACGGATTATTTTAACGAGAAAACGCCTCATGACAAGATAAAAATCTTCGCGGAAGCCGCGCGGAAGTATGGAAATTACGAATAGGCCATGGCGCATGAAAATTCTCAACGTATTAGCGCAAAACGACGAACAAGGAGATCTGGAATGAAAGTATTGCCCAAAGCCCCTTTTTTTGAAACAAGCGTCAAAAGCTATCTCTATGGGGACGATGTGCTTTCGTATGCGAAAGCCGTTGACGCCGCCGCCATAAAGTACGACGTCGATGCGATTTTTATCGCCCCTTACACCGAGATCCGGAGAATCGTCGAAAACACAGCAAGACTTATCGTTTTTGCGCCGTATATGGATATCCTGCGGCCCGGGCGCGGCATGGCGGACATCTTGCCAGAAGCTGTCAAGGCGGCAGGCGCAAGCGGGGTGCTTATCAACCATTGTGAAAAGCCCATGACCCTGGCCGCCATACGGCAAACCATCGAACGGGCAGATGAACTCGGCCTCACCACCTTCGCTTGCGCCGACTCCCTCGCGGAAGCAAAAGCCATTGCGCAATTCCATCCTGACATCATTAATCCAGAACCTACGGAGCTGATCGGTACAGACGAGGCAAGCGATATGGGTTACGTAAAAGAGACACTGTTGGCGATCAGGGAACTCTTTCCCGATATTCTTGTGGAACAGGCGGCGGGGATTACAAAGGGTGAGCAGATCTACGATTTCATCATGGCCGGGAACGACGGCGCCGGTTCCGCCTCGGGAATCCTCAAATCTCCCGACCCGTACAAGCTGCTCGACGAGATGATATACTATGTAAGTAAAGCCAGGAATGATCTTGCCAAACAAGGAGGACGCCAATGAAGATCATCAATGAGTCGATCCGTGTAAACTCCACGGGAAACAGGCCGACGTTTCACACAGTCACAGAAAAGGTTCATAAAATCATCGCGGATTCGGGGATTCAATCCGGTATTTGCGTCGTCTATTCAAAGCATACCACCTGCGCCGTAATCATTGAGGAAGATTCCTTTGACCGTGCCTATACAGGTCTCACCTACCTTCAACAGGATTTGGCGGATATCTTTGAAAAAATCATTCCGGCCTGCCGAAAAGAGGGGCAATATATGCATCCGGGACCGAAATTAACGGCATTCGCAGCCGAGCATGGGGAGGACAAGCCCGGTACGCTCAATACAGACGCGCACCTCCGGTCATCAATCCTTGGCCGTAGCGAGTCTGTTCCCATCATCAACGGCCAGCTTGAACTAGGTGAGTTCGGCCATATCTACTTTGTGGATTTTGACCATACACGCAGCCGTGAACGCATTGTAACCGTGCAATTGATCGGCGAATAGGCCTGGATATACGCCGTTATTCATAAGGCGGTGATCATTTGACGGGCCACTCAATCAAACGGCAGGGGCGCGCCACTTTTTTAATTGTGGCATCGGCGGTCTGCTGGAGCTTCGCCGGGTTGCTAAGCAAGTTTACACCCTGGAATGCGCTTTCGCTGGTCGGCTTTCGCGCATTATTGGCGGTCTTGCTGTTGGGATGGGCACGCCGAAGTTTTCGTCCCGTCCATACCGCGGGCAACTGGCTTGGAGCGCTCGGTGTGGTCAGCACAGCGGTTTTGTTTATCTTTGCCAACAAACTAACCAGCGCCGCGAACGCGATTGTCCTGCAATACGCGATGCCGGCGGTGGTGGTTGTATTGCAAGCGATTTTATTCCGCGTTACTCCGACGAAAACGGATATCATAGCCACCCTATTGGTTATGGTTGGAGTCCTTCTTTGTTTTTACCAGGGACTGGGCGGAGGAGGGCTCGTTGGAGATCTGCTGTCGCTTTCTTCCTCCGTTACGTGGGCTCTTGTATTTCTTGCAGCCCGCATGCCCAATGCAGACGCGGTAAGCTATACGTACATGGGCAATCTCCTGGGATGTGGTTTCCTAGTCTCCATTTTCTTTGACCCCGGCATAGAGACTGGCGGAACCGTAGGCTGGCTAGTGGCTGTCGCGATGGGGCTGTGTCTGGGAATCGGTTACTTATGCTTCGGAAAAGGCTTGAGCACGGGCCTTTCGCTTACGGTTGCCGCCGTCGTTGCAAATGTGGAACCGATATTAAACCCCACATGGGTGTTTTTATTTATGGGTGAGAACCCCGGCACGCTGGCAATCGTCGGTTCTGTCATTGTACTCGCCGCGGCGACATGGCATTCAATGAAACAACGACCTTCCGCAGCTATTGACAAACAATCCCGCTTGTCTTAGACTACAGCCGCATGGATATCGCTTCGGCAACAAACCAAATAGACCAAAACGTATTGAAACGCGGTTCCATGCGCTTTCCGAGAACAAACCGGCTATACCGTAATGGTATTGAGAGGATCGATTATAATGAATATCGGCGTTTGCAACTCCTATCTGCAGGTGGATCTGGACGCACTGGCAAACAATGTTCGCATCATACGCCGGCACATCGGACCGAATGTCGACATCATGCCGATTCTTAAAGGCAACGCCTATGGCATGGGGCTTTATGATATCGCCAGTTTTTTAACCGAAAAGTGCGGCGTTACAATCATCGGCAATGCCCAAACCGCTGAAGCCTTACAGCTGAAGGAAGCCGGTATTCGAAGCGAGTTCGTGATTATTGGCGGTGTACCATTTCACAATATTCCTGCCGTTGTGGAGCATGACTTCATAACCCCGGCCTATCACAGAGAGTATCTGCTGCTGCTAAACGAGGAAGCGGCCCGTAGGGGGAAGCGCGCAAGGGTGCATATTAAAATTGAAACCGGCCTCAACCGCATCGGGGTATGGCCCGGCGAGGACCTTCATAAGCTGTTGGATCTGCTGAACGCGTCTAAACATCTAGAGGTTACGGGGGCCTACACGCATTTTGCCGAGGCTGAAGCTGTGGACAAAAGCTTTTCAATGGAACAGTTCACCGCCTTCAAGAGCGCCTTGCGACAAATTCGGGGAGAGGGCTTCAAACTTCAATATGTTCATGCTTTCAATACAGCGGCCACCGTCTGGCTGAAAGATGAGGAAATTACGCATGTGCGGCCGGCAGGCCTGATCTTTGGCTTTGACGTAAACGATGAACCGCGAAATGCTTTGGGCTTAACGGAAGTATTGACCTGGCGGGCCTTTGTGACAAACGTAAAGACCGTACCGGCAGGCGAAACGGTAGGTTATAACCGCGCTTTTATTGCCGAGAAGCCGACCAGGGTAGCCACGGTAAGCGCCGGCTATGGCGATGGCTATCCCAGGCACCTGGCGGCCTTTTGCGGCGCCGAGATGTTAGTCAGGGGCAGGAGAGCCAAAGTCATAGGCACCTGTATGGATCAAACTTTTTTAGACGTGAGCTGCATAGACGTTGAAATCAATGATGCCGTAACCATAATCGGCCGCGATGGCGGCGAATTCATATCGGTGTTTGAACTGCAGGAACGCATGGGACAGACGTATCTGGCAGTTGTCGCCACAATGGCGCAACGGGTCAAGAGAATCTATATTGGAGGCGAAAAAGGGTGAAAGTATTTATCAGCGCGGATATTGAAGGCGTGACAACCACAAACCGATGGCAGGAGTGCGATCCAACCCATTCCGCCTACCCGCTTCACGCCGAGCAACTGACAAGGGAGGTCTTGGCGGCCTGCCAGGGCGCCATCGCGGCAGGCGCTACGGAAATTACAGTCAAGGATGCCCACGGACCGGGTTGCAACATTGATCCGACGCGGCTTCCCAAGGAAGTCACACTGGTACGCGGCTGGTCCCATTGCCCGGATTTCATGGCCGAGGGGATCGATACGAGTTTTGACGCAGCAATGTTTGTAGGCTATCACTCGGCAGCCGGGCGCTGCGGCAATCCGCTGTCACACACCATGTCGCTGAAGGATACGGGCATCACAATCAATGGAAGGCTGGCCAGTGAATTTATGATTTATAGCTGGGCAGTAGCCCGCTACGGTGTTCCCACGGTTTTTTTGGCCGGCGATAAAATGCTCTGCGAAGATTATGCCGACTTGCATCCAGGTCTTATTACCGTTCCCGTGAAGAGCGGCCTTGGCGGCGTAACATACTGCCGTTCGGTAGAAGCGACGCTTCCGGAAATCCGCCTCATGAGCGAACAGTCTCTCCGCCGGGATCTCCAGGCTGTTCAAATAGCGCTACCCGCGAGCTTTGAAGTAACAATATCCTATAAAGAACACGCGCACGCCGAAAAAGTAGCGCATTTCCCTGATGTGCGGAAGGTCAGCGACAATGTGGTTTCCTTCATCCGCGAGGATTTTTACGAAGTACTGCGCGCATTGCTATGGATGATCTATTGACAGGACCCGTTGACGGTTCGCAAAATGGAGGGCTTATGCGGTGAAAATTATCATAAAAAACGGAAAAGTAATAGATGGAAGCGGCGCGCCATGGTATCGGGCCGATATGCTGATCAACAACGGGGTGATTGAAGCGGTTGGCAAGCTTCCGGAAACCGGCGCCGACACCGTTATTGACGCAAAGGATCTGGCGGTCGCCCCAGGCTTCATCGACGCACATTCCCATTCGGACATGACTTGTATCTTTTATCCCGACGCGGATGGAAAAATCGTGCAAGGCGTAACGACAGAGGTCGCCGGAATGTGCGGGGAGACGCCGGTTCCCTTGATGCGGTACAGGGATGCCTTCAATAAAATCGCATACAGGGACGATTCCGCCGCGCTGAAACTTGCAGAAAATTGGAACACCTTTGCACAGTGGGCCGAATGTATAAGTGACAGGGGCCTTTCTACGGATTTGGCGCTTGCGGCAGGCCATGGTACGATTCGCGCCAACGTTATGGGCTTTGACAACCGGGAACCGACAGCCAAGGAGATTGAGGAAATGAAAGCCTTGCTGCGGGACGCGATGAGCCAAGGCGCGATCGGCCTGTCTTCAGGTCTTATCTATCCGCCCGGCTGTTATGGCAGCACCGCCGAAATCATCGAACTATGTAAAGTAATGACGGCGTTTGGCGGCATTTACGTGACCCATATGCGCAACGAGGCGGACGAGCTGATCCCCGCTTTAGAAGAAGCCATATCCATAGGCCGCGTATCCGGCTGCAAGGTGCAAATTTCGCATCATAAGGCGGCAGGGATGAAGAACCACGGCAAAGTGACGCTGACGATGGAAATGATGGAAGCGGCGCGCGCAGAAGGCATCGACATCAGCTGCGACGCTTATCCCTATGTGGCTGGATCAAGCTCGATCATTACGCTGCTGCCAAAGTGGGCGCATGACGGAGGAAAAAGCGAACTGCTGAGAAGGCTGCAAGACCGCGACCAACGCCGAAGGATATCGAACGAACTCCTCATGGACATCCCAGGCTGGGAAAACATGTATAAGAACGCCGGTATGGAAGGGATCCTCATCTGCGATGTGCCAAAGAACAAACAATACGAGGGGAAGAATCTGAAAGAAATCGGGGAAGACCTTGGTAAAGACCCAATTCAAGCGCTGATTGACCTTATCATCGACGAAGAGGGCGAAGGTTCAATGGCATGCTTCGCCGCCAAAGAGGAAGACAATTGTTATATATACAAGCACAGGCTAACGATGGTTGGCTCTGACAGCGCTTCTTTGCCGACTGTGCCCGACGGCCGCATCGGCAAGCCCCATCCCAGAAGCTACGGAACATTCCCGCGGGTTTTGGGCCATTACGCCAGGGAACGAAAGCTATTCCCTCTTGAAACAGCGGTATGGAAGATGACAGGCTTTCCAGCCACACGGTATGGCTTAAAAGACAGGGGTTTTCTGTCGGCCGGCAAGAGAGCGGACGTTGTGATTTTTGATCCGAAGCGCATCGCCGACAGCGCTACGTACCAAAAACCTTCCAGCGCGCCCGAAGGCATTCATTATGTGATCCAAAAAGGCGAAGTTGTCGTGCAGGGTATAAAATATCATAATAATCGGCTGGGTAGGATCATCACATAACGGAGAAACGCTGCTTATGCGTTACGTATGATCTTTCACAAAACAGATGTCCTCTTCCAGCGCCGGTTCCATCTTGGCCATCAGGCAGGCGCCGCCGTCCGCGTGCCATTGAAAGGTGAAGGGCGCCAATCGCTCTATAGCGTCTTCATCATATGCTACATAAAAAGAGTCATAATTGCTATGCTCCAGCGGCCAGGTCCTTCCATTGTAGCGCACTGCCAGCCTGCCGTTTTTCAGGGTCACAGTCAGCGCGCCATACCCCGGATGGGCGTAGCAGCCGGTATAATCTTTCAGCGGACGCGTAGGAACGCTATCGGGCCGAATGGACGCCCGCACCTTTCCGTTCTCCTTTTCCTGGCTGTACATCAGCGCACGGTCTACGGCGGCATAAGCGGATGGCCAGTCTTTTTCAGCATCCACCCCAAGTATCAGGTCATATGCCGCGGCTGCAACCGCCCGATGAAATGACGTGCCTTCCTCATTCGCAAATACGACGATTCCAATTCCCTCGATGGGCATGAAGGTCAGATAAGAAGAAAAACCGTCGATCCCGCCTGAATGCTGCAGGCACATATGCCCGCGGAAGGGCTGAACAACCCAGCCAAAGGCATAAGCCCCCATTGGCGCCTCCGGTTGAAAAGCGTGTGGCTGCGGCGGAATGACGTTGCGCGGCGCGTAGATTTCATCCATCACCTTTTCGGATACCAACCGCCTGCCCCTGTACTCGCCCTTGCCGATGTAAAACATAGTGAGTTTCAGCATGTCCTCCAGGGTGGAGTTGACGCAGCCGCAGCCTGCCATTCCGTCAAAATCGTTATAGCGTTCCAATACAGGTTTTCCATCCTTGCGGCCATAAGGCAGCGCGCGGTTATCAGCCCGCCGCAGCCCGTTGACGGCAGTGGTGG
>WRHG01000039.1 GCA_009783365.1 Clostridia bacterium
ACACGCTGAGTCTGCGGCTGGCGGATCTGCGGGCTGTGGATCTGCCGCCTGCCTGTCCGGCATGACCGAGCAAAGGTTCAGTCGAAGACTCATACTGTCTTCCGATAGCGGGATGTCCATACCGGCCGCCTCCAGCGCACTGCGTCCTGTATAGCAGTCTTGCGGAGCATATCCAAATATGCTGAGGATCGCCGTGTCGCTCCCCGGAGGCATTCCTTCCGGAATTGTCAGTACCCTACCGCATCGGCAGCCTGCCGCTTGGTCAAAGGCCGGTAACGTAAGTGATTCCAAGGGCGTCTGTCCCCCTAATTGCTCAAGGCTCGTATCCGCCATTCCATCCCCGATGACCAGCACGTACTTCATGTTATAAGCCGCCTTTCGCACCTCTGTTCGAAGCCTCCCTGACGCGTGTCTGTTTGAGAATGCGCCGGACTTCGAAAGAGATTTTCAGCATGGAGAATACCATAGCAAATGAAGCGGCGTCAACGAAAATACCACACAGCAGAACCAAGAAACCGTCATTACAGGGATCTTACATCGATTTGTAATATTCGTACTCCTGTTTGTAACATTTATGTTGAGCAACTGTTTCCCTCTCATGGAAAACATGATGGAAAACTGTTCAAACTTTCATTTGAATTCCAAAACATCCTATGTATACTTGGTGGAAACAATGTGGAAACCGTATGTGAAAAAAATTTTTTTCGTGGAAAACTTTAGGATAAATATTACAAAACTCCGGTAATTCGTCATATTCTGAGTTCTTCCGGCTCTTGTCCCTTCTTGGCATCAACAATATGTTGTATTGACATTCTGAAAAAGACACAATATAATGATTTTGTTTGCGTGATAATAATCCCCGTCATGGTTGCAGGCGGACGATGGGACTTCGGTCGCCGTTTTTTGTGATCCTATCCCGCGAGTCGGCACTGCCTCTATGGACGGCTTATGGTTAAAGCAATGAAGGGAAGAGAGCTATGATTACTTCCATCAAAAAACGTGACGGCAGGGTCGTACCTTTTGATATAAGTAAAATTGAGCATGCCATCGGAAAGAGCTTCATGGCCAGCGGCAGCCAGAAAAGCGCGGAAACGGCTCAAGAACTTTCAGAAATTGTTGTGTCGGAACTCCAGAATGACGAGACGATCCCTTCCATCCCTTCTGTGGAGCAGGTGCAGGACACCGTAGAACGGGTGCTCATTGAAAAAGGCTTTGTACGCTCCTCCAAAGCATATATTCTCTACAGAGCGGACCGCAGCCGGGTTCGGGAGATGAATACTCGGCTCATGCGCATCTTTGAGGATATCGCCTACAAGGATGCGGCGGACAGCGATATCAAGCGGGAAAACGCCAATATAAACGGTGACACGGCCATGGGCAGCATGCTCAAATTCGGCAGCGAAGGCGCCAAGCAGTTTTATGAGATGTACGTACTAAATCCCCGCCATAGCAAAGCGCATAACGAAGGAGACATCCACATTCACGACCTGGATTTTTATACATTGACCACCACCTGCTGCCAGATCGACCTGCTATCGCTTTTCCACGGAGGATTTTCCACGGGCCACGGCGTATTGAGGGAACCCAACGACATCTACAGCTATTCAGCCTTGGCTTGCATTGCCATCCAGGCTAACCAAAACGATCAGCACGGAGGGCAAAGCGTAGTAAATTTCGACTATGGCATGGCCCCGGGCGTCCGGAAAACCTTTCACAAGCGCTACCGGGATAACTTAGCCCGTGCCCTTGAACTGCTGGGCAACATGGAAACAGCGGCGGACACGGCTGTGAGCATTCTGGCGACGATCGAAAAAGAGCCGGGCCTGCTGCCCCAACTGGCTGCGGACCCAAAGTTCGACAAAGCCATGGCGGTCCAGCTGAAAACCTATCTACCCAAGGCAAATCAAGAACTGATCCTCCGAATTATGGATTTTGCACGGGACCAGGCGGAAAAAGAGGTGGACAAGGCCACCTACCAAGCCATGGAGGCCCTGGTGCATAACCTGAATACGATGAACAGCCGTGCGGGAGCGCAGGTCCCCTTTTCCAGCATCAACTATGGCATGGATATATCTCCAGAAGGCCGCATGGTGGTGCGAAACCTCCTGCTGGCTACCGAAGCGGGCCTGGGCAACGGAGAAACTCCCATTTTTCCCATACAGATATTCCGCGTAAAAGAAGGGGTCAGTTACAACCCCGGCGATCCCAACTACGATCTCTTTCGTTTAGCGATCCGCACCAGCGCAAAACGGCTTTTTCCCAATTTTAGTTTTTTGGACGCGCCCTTTAACAAGAAGTATTATCAAGAAGGCCGTCCGGAAACAGAAATCGCTTACATGGGCTGCCGGACACGCGTCATCGGCAACGTATATGACCGTTCCCGTGAGGTTTGCCCCCGCCGCGGCAATCTCAGCTTTACAACGATCAATCTGCCTCGTATTGGCATCAAAGCCAAGGGGGATTTGCAATGGTTCTTTGAGGAGTTGGAACGGACCTTAACCCTGGTGGCAGAGCAGCTGGACGAGCGGATGGAAATTATCGCCAATAAAAAGGTGCGCAACTTCCCCTTCCTGATGGGGGAGGGCGTATGGATCGACAGCGAAAAGCTGGGCTGGAACGACAGTCTCCGAGAAATCATAAAACACGGCACCCTGTCCATCGGTTTCATCGGTCTGGCTGAAACCTTGGTTGCTTTACGCGGCGCCCATCATGGCGAAGACGTAAGCAGTCAGAACTTGGGACTGGAGATCATCGGCTTTATGCGCAAGTACTGCGACGAACTGAGCGAGAAGCGCAAGCTTAACTACACCCTGCTTGCCACACCCGCCGAGGGGCTTTCCGGCCGCTTCGCCAAGCTGGACCAGGGCCGCTACGGTAATATCTCCGGCATTACCGACCGTAAATACTACACCAACAGCTTTCATGTGCCTGTGCACTTCTCCATTAACGCCTTTGAAAAAATTGCCATTGAGGCTCCCTACCATGAATTGACCAATGCCGGCCACATCAGCTATATCGAAATGGACGGCGATCCTTCCAAAAACCTGGACGCCTTTGAAAAAATCATTCGCCATATGCATGACCAGGGCATTGGGTACGGATCCATCAACCATCCCCTCGACCGGGATCCCATCTGCGGCTACAACGGCATTATCGGCGATAAGTGCCCCCAATGCGGCCGGAGCGAAAAGGAACATTCATTTGAACGCATCCGCCGCATCACCGGTTATCTGGTGGGCAGCCTGGACCGCTTCAACAACGCCAAACGCGATGAGGAGCACGACCGGGTGAAGCATCAGGGCTAAAGCCCCGGATCCAAGCGGCTTGGCTTCCGGTTGTAAAAAATAGCGTTAACCCAACCAGGGAGGACAGCCGTTTGCTGTCGCTCCCGGTAAAGTGACGCTGGAAGCTATGGAAAACGAAAGCTTGGAGAGCAATGTCGTACGTGACTGTCAATGCGAATGGGCGGACAACGTCCTGCCGTCCTCCCCCAGGATTCCCATACCCATCAGCGCAAGTCGGTGCAATGGCCGGGAGCACAATACATAGAGGAGCTTGTTGTAAAAGGTATCCAAGGGATAGGTGGCTCCGTCCGCGTCGGCAATGAGGACGCAATCGAATTCCAGCCCTTTTACGACGCCGGCGCCCATCACCTGAACGCCTCCTTCAAAGGTATAATCCCCTCGCAGAACAAGGCGCGCCTGCGGGAGCCTATTCTGTAGTGCCGTATAGAGCCGCTTGGCGGAAACCTCTGTTTTAACAATCACCGCGATGGAAAAAAAGCCCTCGGAAAGCCAATCCTGCACGGTACGTGCGATAAGAGCCTGTCTTTTCTCTCCCCTTCCGATGGGAAGAACGGCGGGAGCCGGTCCGTGGCGGAGTCCCGCTGATGAGCTGCAGCCCAAGGCCGCTTTCACGTCCGCCGTCGGCAGGAGTATATGAGGCAGGCCGCCGTGTGGAAGAACGAATGCGGACTCAGCCCGCTTTTGAAAACCCAGGGCAAACTCCATGATTTCCGCGGTGCTCCGGTAACTGGCAGCCAGGGTGACCATCGCGGGCGGCACGTTGAAAATGCCCTCGGACAGGGCGTCCCAATCCCGGATGCCCTCGTCACCGAAAATTCCTTGCCAAAGGTCGCCCACCAAGGTGAATGCGTCATGGCTGAAGAGCCGCCTCAGCGCCAATATTTGCAATGGAGAGACGTCCTGTGCCTCATCGATGACTACGTGGCGGATATCCATGCGGGGATAGCCGTATAGCCGCAGTCCGAGCCATAACTGAGCGGGCAGGTCTTCCGCACAGATTCTGCCCTTGAGGAACAAGGGCCGGGTCGACTCCCAGACGGTCAGGGCAGCTGGGTTGCCATCGGCGTATTCCCGCCAGAATTCCCCATATACGGTTAGCAGGTCCATAGGGCGCCAAGCGGCATTATAGCCATTCCAGAATTCCTCTTGCGCAGCTTTCAGCTGAGCCAGCCTATCCTCCCGGCTTGCCAGTAATTTACCCACCTTCTCCCGGCGCTCATCTCCGTCGGGAAGCGTCTCAAGGAAGGTTTCCAACCGGTCATTCGTGGCTTTGCGAAGAGCGTCTTCGATGGCCCTGACCGCCTCTTGCAACCGCCGTTTCACCACCTTGCGCAGTTCCTGCGCCCGTGACAGCAGGGGAAAGTGCCTGAGCTGCCGCAGAAATAAATCCGCCGTTTCATCGGCGCTCAGCAGGGTTTTGCTCCCAAAAACCACATCTGCGGAAGGCGCCGCAGCCATTTCAAAGCGATCTAAAAATTCGTCCAGGGCTTTTCCAAGAGAAAGTGAACCCTTCAGGCGGAGCGCCTGATCCAAAGCGTCGCGCTGGGCCTTTGTCATCCGAAGACGCTCCTCCAGGCGGCTGCTTGCCTCCAGCGTTGGCATGCGCCTTCCCAACAGCGCTTCACAAAGCTGGGGAAAGGTAGTCTGCCGCACCTGCTCCACGCCTAAATCCGGAAGCACCCGGCTGATATAGCTTAGAAACAGCGGACTTGGCGCGATAACCATCACTTGGCGAGGCTCCACATTCTTCTGCAGGCGATACAGCAGCCATGCAACGCGGTGGAGGGCAACGGTGGTTTTGCCGCTTCCCGCCACCCCCTGCACAAAAAGCGGCAAAAAGGGATTGTGACGGATGGCGCGGTTCTGTTCCGCCTGGATGGTGGTTACTACCTCCCGCAACCTGGATGTGGCAACCTGTGACAATGCTTCTGTCAGATATTGCTCCTGACCTGCCAACTCGGTATCCTGCATAGCCAAAAGCCGGCTCTCCTCTACGGTGAACATCCGTTTCAGCGAGAGCTCACCCTCTACCCTGCCGTCCGGCGCTTCATAACTCACCCGGCCGATCTGCCCGGAATAGTACAAATTCGCTACCGGGCTGCGCCAGTCCGCTACACAAACCTTGTGTTCCGGCGTCTTCATCACGCCCCAACGGCCCAGATACACGGAAGCTTTTTCTCCGAGCCGTATACCCGGAAGCAAGGAAAGGCCTCTCTTGCCATCTACTCCCTTCATCCCCATAGGGGTGAAATCCACCCGGGCAAAGTAGGGCCGCTTTTCGGACAGACACAACTGGTGTAGCCCTTGCAACTTCATACGAAGCACAAGCTGCTGTACAGCCGCCTCACCACTGCCGTCATCAACGACTTGGATGAAACGGTCGTTGCCTTCCACAATACCCAGTTCTTGCTCTGTTTTTTCGCGTTCGCTTCGAATGATGGCTAAAGTTTCGGCGAAATGGGACTGTTCGCTCTGGAAATCAGACATGACAAAGGAACCTCCGGTACAGCGTGTTTGGGACGTTGCCCCAAACTCCGGCAGGGCTAACCGATCACCGCCTTGATTCTCCGTACTCCCGCAGAGGAGCTTTCTTCCTTTTGAACTTTAAAATTTAACAAATCACCTGTATTGCCAGCGTGAGGGCCGCCGCATATCTCCTTGCTGAACGGTCCCATGGTATAGACCTTTACCAACTCGCCATACCTGCCTTCAAACAGGCCGATGGCGCCCTGTTCCTTGGCCTCCGTTACGGTCATCTCTTCACAGGTAACGGGCGCAGCAGCCGTTATGGCTTCCTGAACCAACCTTTCCACCTCCGCAATTTCCTCCGGCGTCATTTTCCTGCCGAAGGAAAAATCAAAGCGCAGGCGTTCCGGGGTGATATTGGATCCCTTCTGGGCCACATCCGGGCCAAGCACTTTTCGCAGGGCCGTATGCATCAAATGCGTGGCCGTATGGAGTTTTGCGGTTTGATCGCTGTGGTCCGACAGGCCGCCTTTAAAGCGCTGTTCAGCTCCCGCCTGGGAGGTAGCCTGGTGTTTTTTGAACCGTTCGTGAAAACTTTCTAAATCAACCGAAAGCCCATTATTCCTTGCCAGCTCGACTGTCATTTCCACAGGAAAACCAAAGGTATCGTACAAATGAAAAGCGCTTTCCCCGTCGATGACGCTGCCCTGTACCCGGGAGATCAGTTTGTCAAACTCCCGGTTTCCCTGCTTCAGCGTCCTGGCGAAGCGGGTTTCCTCCATGGAAAGCTGTTCCAGCACAAATTTCTCATTGCGCCTGAGTTCCGGATATACATCCTGGTACTGGGCGATAATTCCTTTGGCGATTTCCCCGGTGAAACCGTCCGGCAGACCGATGTCCGTACCATAGCGCACCGCGCGCCGGATCAAGCGGCGCAGTACATAGCCCTGATCCACATTGGAAGGAGCTACGCCCCGGTCGTCTCCCAAGATGAAAGTGGCAGTGCGCATGTGGTCAGCAACGATGCGAAAGGCTTTCGTGATCTCTCCGCCATCCTCGTAGCGCTTTCCTGACAGTTCTGCGATTTTTGCCAGAACACCTGCGAAGAGGTCTGTTTCATAAACGCTCGCTTTATGGTTAAGCACACAGATCGTTCGCTCCAATCCCATGCCCGTGTCCACATTTTGCTGGGATAGGGGAATGAAGCTCCCATCCTGCTGTTTATTGTACTGCATGAAAACATCGTTCCAAATCTCCAGGTACCGCCCGCAGGAGCAGGCCGGTGAGCAGTCGGCGCCACAGGGTTCCCGATCCGTGATAATGAACATCTCCGTGTCCGGACCGCACGGACCGGTCTGACCGGCGGGACCCCACCAGTTATTCGCCTTGGGCAGATAAAAAATGCGGTCCTGCGGCACGCCTTGAGCACGCCATAGGATGGCGCTTTCCTCATCCCGGGGGCAATCCGCATCCCCTGCAAAAACGGAAAAAGCCAGCCGATCTTCAGGTAAATCCAAATAGTCCGGGCTGGTCAGAAATTCCCAGCTCCAAGGTATCATTTCATCTTTGAAATAATCTCCCAGGGACCAGTTGCCCAGCATCTCAAAAAACGTCAGATGGCTGTAATCTCCCACATCATCAATGTCTCCGGTGCGTACGCATTTTTGCACGTCGCAGAGGCGGTTGCCAGCCGGATGCTTCGCTCCCATCAGGTAGGGTACAAGAGGATGCATTCCCGCCGTGGTAAAAAGAACCGTAGGATCGTTTTCCGGAACAAGGGACGCGCTGGAGAGGACCGCGTGGCCTTTGCTTTCAAAAAACTGCAGAAACATCGTCCTGAGTTGAGTGGAAGTCAATGATTTCATAATTATTCGCTCCTTTATCCCATAGGAGTGCCGGCGTATTGGCTACAAGCCAAAATACCCGTCTTATGCGAAAGGACCTCCCCTACCGGCAATGGTCCATACGCGTAAAAACAATTTATTATATAAAAAAACGGGGTAAGGTGTCAATCTAAAAACAATCCGGCGCCGCAAACGTCGCATTTCGGGTTTATGGCGATGGAAACGGGTTCGACGGTCATTTCAGCGCCGTCAAAAAACAGGATGGTTCCCAACGAAGGCTCGTTAAGTCCAAGCAGCAAACGGATGACCGCCAGGGCCTCGGCGCAGCCCACCCAGCCCGCCATTGCGCCAAGAATTGGGACGGTCTCCTGCTTTAGAGACGAAAACGCATGGACGCACTCATAGCACGGCGTCACATGAGGGATCACCGTAAGCACCGTGCCGCGAAAACCATCCACAGCAGCGTCTACGAACGGCACATTTGCCGTGACGCACGCGCGGTTGGCAGCCCTCCTCACCGTAATGGAGTCTGTGCAGAGGACAATCGCGGAATGCTCCCGTACAAATCTGTCCGCGTTTTCATCGCTAAGCATTTCGGGGATCGCGGTCAGTTCAACCTCGCCGTTAAGCTGCTTGAGTTTTTGAATTGAGCTGATTGCCTTGTTCTTATGCAAGTCGTCCGCCCCGAACAAAATTTGGCGGTTTAAATTGCTCGCAGAAATCGTATCGCCGTCCATGATGTCAAGCGACCCAACGCCCGCCGCCGTCAGATACTGCAGCACAGGCGCGCCCAAACCACCCGCGCCGATGACCAAAACCGAAGCTTCCGCAAGCTTCCGCTGTCCCTTGACGCCGATTTCCGGCAGACGTATTTGCCGTGCGTAACGCTCGCTCATACCCTTCATTCACAGACCACCCTATCAAATTAATCCCGTCGCCATACCAAACCGCCCAAGGCATCTTTCGGCTTGAAACCGGTATGGCGCCGGCCAAAAACGGTTTTCAGCCCTCACAGGGGGCGATCAGCAGCCGAGGTACCCGCGCTTCATAGTAAGCGCGGGCAGGTTCCGATATTCGGTCATCTGTGACCAGGCAGGAAATGTCCGTCAATTCGCACATAAGCGTGGTACCCCAATGGTTTTCAAACTTGGTGTGATCGGCAAGCACAAAGACCTGATCAGAGATGTGCATACATGTGTTATAGGCTGCCACGCCGTTGGGATCATCCGTCATAACCCCGTGGGTCGGATGCATACCGCTGGTACCTGTAAACATCAAATCTGCGCGTAGGCGTTCCAAAGTAAGCTGTGTCAGCCCTCCGTGCACCTCCATCTCAGGGGGATTAAGCACGCCGCCCAGCAGAATGACCGTCATCTGCTCCTCCCAGGCCAAGTCGTTGATGACCGGAAGCGAGCTAGTGATCACCGTAAGCCGTTTTCCCTTGAGATAGGGGCAAATCGCATGTACCGTCGTGCCCCCAAGCAGCAGTAACGTCATGCCCTCCTGTACAAAGGAGGCGCCAAGACGGCCTATAGCGTTCTTTTCCGCGCTATGACTTACCTGGCGCTGCCGAATGAACGCCCGCGCGCCCGGATCGACTGAGACGGCGCCCCCGTGAAAGCGGTGCAGCTTTCCCTGCTCATCCAAAGCGTGGAGAGCGCGCCGCACTGTAGATTCGCTGAGGAACAGCGCGCGGGTAAGCTCCGACACCTTTGCCTTCCCATGACGCTGCAGATACTCTAGCAGATCCTTGTACTTAATTGCCGCATCCCCAGACAAATTCGCTCCCTCCTTTGCTGACTACGATAGCAGGCCATGAAATAAATGTCAATATCGGTCATATTATTCGCTCAAAATCAATCAATCTGATTGGTTTTGACTAATTGAATGGAAATAGGCGAAGAAATATGCTATACTGACTTCCACATACAAAAGATACGATTATATCGCGCAAGGAGTCACTATGAGCATTACGTATCATGAGATCAAGGATCAATATCCTGCCTTGGCGCGTACAGGGTCGCTGGTGGACGCCCGCCTCCGGGAGATCACGCCGCTGCTGAAGGAGTGCCCTCAGTATGTATTTATAGGCTGCGGTTCCAGCTATGCGGTTGCACGTTCCGGCGCGCTGATGGCGCGGCTGCGTTTACATAAACCGGCCCTGGCCATCCCAGCCGGGGATCTGCTGCTGCATATGGACACGTACCGGCCCGCGCTGGAGGGGGCCGGCGTGGTGGTGCTTTCGCGTTCCGGCGAGACCAGCGAAGTCATACTGGCCATACGAAAAATCCGGGAGATGGACGCGGCCTGTGCGGATGGACCGCGATTGCTTAAGGTGCTGAGTGTCGCCTGCGTGGAGGGGTCAACCCTGGCAACCCTCAGCGATCTCACCCTGGAGATGCCTTGGGCTTTTGATCACAGCGTCTGCCAGACGCGCACGGTCTCCTGCCTGTATTTTTTATGCGCGTATATGATTGCCCGGCTATCAGGCGATGATCGATTGGCGGACGATTTGCGGGCAGCCGTCGCGGAAGGGCCGGCTTATTTGGAGGTCCACGAGCCGGCTCTGAAGAAAATAGCCCATAGCGACTGGACCCAAGCCGTGGTGCTTGGCGATGGGGAACTGTCCGGCCTTTGCGAGGAGGGCGCCCTGGCATTCAAGGAGATCTGTCAGGTGAACTCAAATTATTACCATCTGCTGGATGCGCGGCATGGCCCGATGGTTCTGGTGGATGACAAAACGCTGGTGATCGCCGCGCTTTCTGTCGGGGTCGGTGCCTCAGGCCGTGCCCGCTTGGAGTTGGACATGCTTCGCGATATCGCTGCCAAGGGCGCGGCTGTGGTGGCGTATAGCGATGAGAACATTGCGTTACCGGGAGTCCTCAACTGCGGCTTTGGCCGGAAGATGTCCCACCCAGCCCGCGGTTTGCCCGTAATCGCCCTGTGCCAACTTCTGGCTTATCATAAATCCTTCCGTACCGGCGCAAACCCGGATCAGCCCGAGGGACTCAGCCCATGGATCGCTTTGGCCTAAAGGCCTCCTCCGGCCGCATACGGGCCATATACGGCCGCGCCCGTACCGTCACACATTTTAGAGGGGAGCCATCCCTTCTGAAATAGAAGAAAATGGGGGTGCCATTCGATGAAAAAACTGTTGTCACTGCTATTGACCGCATTGATGATCTGCGGGCTCGTTCTGGGCGCGTCCGCCGAGGAACCGACGGTGGTCAAATTCTGGTCCCACCACAACGCGGCGTGGAACTCCTCCTACGAAGGGCTGATTGCAGAATTCGAGGCCGCTAACCCAGACGTTAAGGTCGAATACACCATCTTCCCCTACGAAGATTTTGAGGCGAAGATGCAGACCTCGCTGATCGCAGGCGACGGCGGCGCGGATGTGTACGAGGTATGGGGCGGCTGGATGCTCGACTTTATCGATGCCGGAGCGCTGTGCGAGACGCCGGAGAAATTCGTAGCCGATTTGCGCAAGGACGCGTTCCCTCCTGTGCTTGGCACGCTGCAGAAGGACGGCAAAATCTACGGCGCGCCCGTAGAGTTTAACGTGGAATACGGCGGGCTACTGGTCAACAAAAAGCTGTTTGAAGAAAACGGCATCGCTTACCCCGCCACCTGGGCCGATGTGATGGACATCGCCAGGCAGGTCGCCGTAAAGAACGGCGAGGTTATGGAGATGCGCGGCTTGGAGTACGCTCATCTGGATGGCTTGCTAAACAACTTTATGGCAATGATCCTGCAAAAGGGCGCGTACTACGTGGACGCCGACGGGAAGCTGGATTTCAATACGCCGGAGGCCGCGGAGGCGATGACCGAACTGGTCTCCTACGTCAAGGATGACAACGTAACCAATCTGGATGTGTCCTACGCGCACTCCGAGGACATCGACGGTTTCGATTATATTTGCATGGACGAATGCTACATGGTCACACGCGGACCCTGGGTGATCGCTGAATGCATCGAAACCTACGGCAAGGAATTGGGCGTCGATATCGATTACATTGCCCAGCCGGCCTTCTACCCGGATTCCGGCATACCCCAATTGTGGACCGCCGAGACCGGCTGGAGCCTGTGCGTATCCGCCAACACCCAGGTAGCCGACGCCGCATGGAGATTTGTAGAATTCCTGCTCGAGCCCGAAAATTTGGTGCGCCACAATATTAATTGCGCGCAGCTTCCGCCCCGGGCATCTGAAATCAGCGATCCGCTGTACTTAGAGATGATGCCCTATATGAAGCCGCTGCTTGATCTGCTGCCTAACGCGCAATTCATCGGCGCGTTTAACACCGACGTGCTCAAGGAGTACCTTGTCCAGATGTACGGCTCCCTGGTGACCGATGACGGCAAGTACGAATCCGTAGAAGACGCGCTTGCCAAGCTGACCGAGGACATGGGAAAGACGCTGAAAATATACTAAAGCGTGCAAAACAGGGGATGCCGGAGCGCGTAAGCCCCCGGCATCCCCGTTGGGATGATAAGGGGAGATTTCTGTATGAAAAAAAGCAAATTTCCCTATCTTGTACTCACCCCGATGCTGATACTGCTGTTTCTCTTTGTGGCTGTGCCCATCGCAGGCAGCTTTGTGATCTCATTTTTTGATTACAATCCTTTACGCAGGGGAACCGGCGACCAGTTCATCGGGCTTCAAAACTTTGTGACGCTGTTTCAGGACGAGATGTTTCACACGACGCTGCTCAACACGCTGTACTACGTGTTTGTGATGGTGGGCATCAACCTGTGCATGACACTGGTCATTGCGCAGGTTCTTTGCACGCTAACCAGCAACAAGTGGCGCAGCCTGTTTCGCGTTAATTTTTTCATGCCCTGTGTTGCGCCGCTGGCCGCGGTTGCCATCGTGTGGCAGCGCACAATACTGCCCACCAAAGGGGGCGGCTTGAATATGCTGCTGGGCTTGGTGGGCGCGCAACCCATGAACTGGACTAACGCCGCCATGCTCATGCCGTCGCTTATCATGCTCTCATTATGGGCAGATGTTGGCTACAACATCATTTTGTTCATTGCCGGCATACAGGGCATCCCGGAAGACTTCTACGAAGCCGCGCACATAGACGGCGCCAACGCCGTACAGCAATTTTTTAAGCTCACGCTGCCATTGCTGGGCCGCACACTGGCATTTGTGGTGGCGATGACCTTTATATCGCAATTTCAAGCCTTCGCGCAGTTTTCCATCATCGCCAAAGAAGGCGGACCGGGTCGTGCGGGCTACGTGTTGAGCACATATATCTACAACGTGGGCTTCAAAGTTAAGGACATGGGCTATGCCTCTGCGATATCCCTCGCGCTGTTTGCTCTCATCATGATCGTAACCGTTGCGCAGCGGAGACTCAACCGCGTGGATTGGGGGTATTGACAAATGAGCATACGTGGACGCAGACTGCTGACTCAGGGCGCGATCATCGCCGTGATGCTGCTGGTCGGGCTGGTCTTCCTGATGCCGTATGCTTGGATGCTCCTCAATTCGTTTAAAGAAAAAGCAGAAATCATGAAGGGCAAGACCTTCTGGCCCGAGCATTTTATTTGGACAAATTACAACACCGTATTCACTAAGGCGCCGATCTTCACATGGTTCGGAAACAGCGTGATCACTGCGGTGATAGGCACGGTGATTATGCTGTTAACCAGTACGCTGGCAGGCTTCGTGTTTGCCAAGTATGAATTCAAGGGCAAACATGTACTCTTCTGGCTGATCCTGGCCACGATGATGGTTCCTGCTCAAGCCACAATGATCCCCTCTTTTTTACTGGTACAGGGGATGGGTATGTATGATAAGCTTATCGCGCTGATTGTGCCGCGCCTGGTGGGCGGCTTCGGTATCTACCTGTGTAGGCAATTCATCGAGGACATCCCCGATAGTTTGTGCGAAGCGGCTGCCATCGATGGCGCCGGTGACTTGTTTATCTACCGGCGCGTGATCCTTCCGCTGATTGGTCCCGCAGTCAGCGCGCTTGCGATTTTTACCTTCCTGGAAAAATGGAACGATTACCTGGGCCCGCTGCTTTATTTAGAAAATCCAAAGAACATGACCATGCCTCTGGCGCTCAGCTACTTTAACAGCCAGCGTCAGGCCGATGTCGGCGCCTCAATGGCGGCGGCGGCGCTGGTGATGCTGCCGGTAACCGTTGTGTTTTTGAGCTTTCAGAAGCAGTTTATCAAGGGAATTGCCATAACGGGCATGAAGTAGGAAAACGGC
>WRHG01000040.1 GCA_009783365.1 Clostridia bacterium
GCTTTCCGATTCCGCCGTCAAGGTCCGCCATGTTTCCATAGATACACCCGGCGTATACCCTCATCCTTACCAAAGCAATATTACATGGTATGAGGAGCAGGAGGGGTTGAAGCGTTATTTTCTGATCCTCTCGGAGGGAGAGTACGCAACGTTGTTGGAACATTGCGGCAACTATCTGGAAAGCGAAAGCTTCTTGGGGATGGAGGAGTTCTCCGGCGAGGAAGAGACATGCTACGTGCTGGTTTATGATGCTCCGCCCTTTGAGTGGTATATCCTATGGTAACAACTGCGCGCGGTGCGGTGAAAAGAAGCTCGTTTTGGACATGCCTGGCCGCAGCCCTTTTGCTGACGGTTCTTGCATTGGTCGCGGCGGTGTATACCAACGCCGGCAGGGTAGATCTCTTTGAAAAAGCCCTGATCCAAAACGTGGATCCGAACCTGCGGCTGGATGAGGACAACCTCAAGGAATTTGCCGAGGCAACGATTTTTTACCTGAACGGCAACCAAGATACATGGAACCCGCGGATTGTGGTGGGCGGCGTTGCCGCCGGCCAGTTCATCCCCCAATCCTTCCGGGATCACATGGCCACTGTGAAGGGCTGGTTCACCTCCGCCAAGGTACTGCTGCCGGCGGGGGGGGTCATATCGCTGGCGCTGCTGCTGGGCCAGGCCTTCATCGGCCGAAAGGGAAGCGGAAAGAGCCGCTTCTCCCCGGGGGGATACTGCCTGGGCGCGCTGATCCCACTGGCGGCCGTCGGAAGCATCGGTCTGTGGGGCGTTCTGAACTTTAACAGCCTGTGGACTGCTCTGCATAAAACGTTGATCCCCGACGGTATCTTCAGTGCGCTGGAGCCTGTGATGCGGCTTTTCCCCGTGGAGCTCTTCGCGGCGTACTTGGAGCCCGTGGCTGTGACCTTCGGCCTTATGGCGGCTGCGGTACTGGTTCTGCCGCTGGTCCTGTCCCTTCTATCCCAGCCGCTGGCAAGCCTGCCGGGGCCTGCCGGCATCCCTTTACCCGGGGAGAGACCTCCGGCAGATAAGGAAAACGAATGAACACCCAAGCGGAGATGATTGCCAAGGCAATGACCCTGCGCGGCAAGGCTTCCATCCGTATTCTGGCCCTGGAAAGCAGCTGCGATGAAACCGCCGCCGCCGTGGTGGAAAACGGCCGCGAGGTGCTGAGCAGCGTGATCTTTTCCCAAGCGGATCTCCATGCCCTCTATGGGGGTGTAGTGCCTGAAATCGCCAGCCGGGCTCATGTGGACGCTTGCGATCGGGTGATCGACCAGGCCCTGCGGGAAGCGGGCATGCGCCTTTGCGATGCGGATGCCTGCGCGGTCACGTACGGCCCAGGGCTGGTGGGCGCGCTGCTGACAGGAGTCAGCTGTATGAAGGGCCTCTGCTACACGGCCCGCCTGCCCCTGGTGCCCGTCAACCACATTGAAGGCCATGTTAGCGCCAACTACCTTTCCACCCCATCCCTCACGCCGCCCTTTCTATGCCTCGTGGTCAGCGGCGGCCACAGCCATCTGGTACGGGTGAACGGCTATGGGGACTATACCCTGCTGGGCCAAACCGTGGACGACGCGGCAGGGGAGGTTTTTGACAAGGCGGCCCGGCTGCTTGGGTTGCCCTACCCGGGCGGGCCCCTGCTGAGCAAGCTGGCGGAAGGCGGCGACGACGCCTCCATTCCCTTACCCCGGCCCTCTCCGGAAGGGCGCTATGATTATAGCTTTTCCGGCCTGAAAACAGCCTTTGGCAACGCCTGCCGCAAAATAGAGCAAAAAGGCGAACTCCTGCCCAAAGCCAATTTGGCCGCCTCCTTTGAAAAAGCTGTGGTTGACAGCCTGTGCGCCAAGGCCGAGCTGGCCGTAAAGGAGAGCGGTCTGAATACCCTGTGCCTGGCTGGAGGCGTGAGCGCAAACAGCCGCCTCAGGGCGCAAATGGCGGAACTGGCAAAAAAGCATGGTTTCACACTCTGCATGCCGGATTTATGGCTCTGCACGGACAACGCAGCCATGATCGGTTCCGCCGCGTACTATCGCCTGCAAAAGGGAGAAATCGCAGATTTGACCTTGAACGCGGATCCCGCGCTTCGCCTGTGCCCACCATGAAAGAAGGTGCCCCATGGGAATTCTCATGACCTGGTTGGGTAGACCCTGCGCGGTGAGAACCCTCCGCGCCGCCAGGGATCTGTTGGAAACCGCAGCGCCGCTGAAGACGGATTGCGGCCGGCTTTGCGAGAAAGCCTGCTGCCAAAGCGACGAATCCGGCGAAAACGGCATGCAGCTATTTCCATACGAAGAAGTACTCTACCAAAGGACCTCGGAGGACTTCCCCTTTCGCCTCATCCCGGACAACTCGGTGAGGAAGGGCGGCGTACGGCTGGTATGCGAAGGCCGCTGCCTCCGTGAGCTGCGGCCCCTTGCCTGCCGGCTGTTTCCGCTGCGGCTTCGGGTATTCTTTGACGAACTGGGAGCCCACGCCGCCGCCGACCCGGAGATTGATCCCCGGGCCTGGGCTCTGTGTCCATTGGCGGAGCAGGAACGCCTGAATGCGCTGGACCCCTCCTTTCTATCGGCGGTAAACGAGGCGGGAGCCCTGCTGGTAAAAAACCTGTTTCATCTTGAATTTTTGGTGCGGGAACAGGCCATGCTGGATGAGGCGCGGCGGCTGTGAGAGCTGGGGCAACGCAGAGAAGCGCATGGCTCCGCAAACGATCGCCATGGATCTTGGCAGTGGTACTGGGAGTGGCGGTGTTTTACGGGCTTACCGGCGGGCGGCGCGCCGGCAGGATTCCGGACGCCCCGCCTGCCGGCCAGGAGATTATGCGTCGGTCAGAGGGATTGGATCTCCTTTCCATCAACGCTTCCTTTAACCCCGAAGCCTCCGCGCTATTGGTGCGCCAGCAGCTCGCTCTTGTCAACCGGGAGGATGCCCACCGGGAAGCCCTTGTCCTGAGGGCCTACCCAAACGCCTTTCAAAGCCCGGATACCAGCCCCGTAGCCGTTGAGGAATGGTATAGCGCCTGCTACCCCTATGGTTTTTCCACAGGATGGCTGGCGGTATCCTCCGCCATGCTTGCCATGGAGGAAAAGGCGGCGGAACCCGCCCGATACCGCTATACGGACCCAGCCAAAACCGTGATGCGCGTAGAGCTCCCCCAGTCCTGGGCTCCCGGAACCACCCTGTTGATGGACATCAACTATACGCTGAACCTGCCGCGCTCAGCGGGCCGCTTTGGAGAAAACGACGGCATTTGGGCCATCGGCAATGGGTTTTTGATACCGGCCGTCTATGAGGAAGGCTCATACCGGGAAGATCCTTATTACTCCATCGGCGACCCCTTTTTGAGCGAGTGCGCAAACTATGCCGTGGTTGTGGATGTGCCCGGCGGCTACATCTGCGCGGGCAGCGCCTGGCCGGTTGTGGAGGATAGCGGCGCGGGCCTCCGGTATACCTTCGATGCCCCTTGCGTCCGGGATTTTGCCTTATGCATCTCGAAGGACTACCAGCAGGCTCAAGCCCTTGCAGACGGCATATTGGTCACCGTCTACGCCCGGTCCAGGAACGCCGCGGCGGAAACCCTGCGTTACGCCTGCCAAGCCTTAGCCTGTTATTGTGAGCTATACGGCCCCTATCCATATCCTGCTTTCACCCTGGCTCAAGTGAACTTTCCCTTCGGAGGTATGGAATACCCCTCGCTGGTGATGCTCTCCGGGGCACTGCTCAACGAGGGGGGACAGAATCTGGAGTTGCTGACGGCTCACGAAACCGCCCATCAATGGTGGTACGCCGTGGTTGGCAGCGACCAGGTGCAACAAGCCTGGCAGGACGAGGCCCTGTGCGAGTACAGCCTCCTCCGTTATGTGGGCCGGACCTATGGACGGCAGGCCCGGGAAGACTTACAGTATACCCGCATTGAGACCGCCATGCAGGTTACCATCCCAAAAGGCGTTACGCCCGGCAGCCCCCTTTCTTATTTCAGCGACATGAACGAGTACAGCCTGGTGGTTTATCGCCGCGGCGCGGCCCTGCTATGCGCTTTGGAGGAGGCGTCCGCCAGCCGGCTTGACGATTTTCTGAAAGCGTATTATGATACCTATGCGTTTAAGCGAGCCAGCCGGCAGGATTTTGAAACCCTGCTGGCGCGGGTAAGCGGCCGGGACTGGTCCGCCCTGATTTCCGATTATCTGGATACCTATCTGACCCCATAGCGATATACCATAGAGAGGAAGATCCGCCATGGCGCCATCCCCAGCCTATGACACAGCCGTTCTCATCCCCAGCTATCAGCCGGATGAAAGGCTGCCTTCCTATATTGAAACCCTTCGTGGATCAGGTCTTTGCAGGATTGTGGTGGTGGACGACGGCAGCGGCCCGGCCTATGGTCCTACTTTTGACGCCATCTCTCAGGACGCGGTTGTGCGCGTTCTTCACGAGGAACCCAACCGGGGCAAAGGCGCCGCCCTCAAGCGGGGAATGGAATACCTGCGGGACGAATGCCCGGAATGCTCCTTTATCATCACCGCAGACAGCGACGGCCAGCATACCGCCGAGGACGTGCTGCGCATGAGCGACGCGCTCCACGCGGGCAGCCAGGGCTTGCACCTGGGCACCAGAAGCTTTCGCCATCATGATGTGCCCTGGAAGAGCCGAGCCGGCAACAACATAACCGCCATAGTATTCTGGTTGCTGTATGGTCTCTGGGTCAGCGACACCCAGACGGGCCTGCGGGGTTTTTCGAAGGAACTGCTGCCCGTCATGATCGCCGTGAAAGGCGAACGATACGAGTATGAGATGAACATGCTCATCGCTTGCGCCACAGCTAAAATTCCTTTGCAGCCGCTGCCCATTGAAACCGTCTATGAAAACAACAATGAAGGAAGCCACTTCCGCTCCGTACGGGACAGCGCCCGCATCTATCGGGTGATTTTCAGCGGGTTCTTCCGGTTCATAGGATCCTCCGCCCTGAGTTTTCTGGTGGACTACGGCTTGTATCTGTTGATCAACAACCTGCTGAAGGCGGCTTTCCCTTCCTTGTACAAACAGCTTTTCCTGGGCATCGCAGGCCTGGTGCCCAATGTGGTGATCGCCACAGTGACAGCGCGGCTGGGCTCGGGAATCTTCAATTTCTTCCTCAATAAGCGCTTTGTCTTTGATAACCCCGCCACTACGCGCAAAACATTTCCCCGTTACCTGTGCGTGTTTGTGACGGTCATGCTGCTGTCGGCCGTGCTTACCAGCATCCTCCACCAATGGACCGGCTGGAGCGACAACATCGCCAAAATCCCCGTGGATTTGCTGCTGTTCTTCTTCAGCTATCGGGTACAGCAGAAATGGGTGTTCTCCAAGCAGCGTTAGCCCGGGCCGCAGTGGTAGTCGCCGTCGCCGGCACTTCCGCAGCTCTCCAGCCGGATGTCTTTCCCCAATAGACACATGGGAACGCCCGGCCCTTCCTCTCCCTCGGGCCGGAAGCCGTACCGGGCAAAAAACGCCGCCGTATCCCGGGTAGCCGCCGCCCGCACACGCCGGGCGTCATGAAGGCGGGCCTTGTGCAGCGCGAGCCGCACCAATAAGTCCCCATAGCCTTTTCCCCGCTCGCCGGCCAGCACGCCCACATCCCCCAAGTGAAAGCTGTCCTCCGCCCACCAAAGGCGCGCCGCCGCCACAGGCAGATCGTTTTTATATACCACCACCTGTTGGGCCTCCCTATCCAGCCTGTCCCGGCCTCGGCTAAAAACGTCCCGCCGTATGCCCAGCGGCACCGTTATGTCGCTGCCCTGGGGAAACCATCTGCTCCTGATCACCCTTATTTCTCCTTTTGCCACCTAACTTATAGAATACCACAAAAAGCCTTGAAAATCAAGGAAAAAATCTTCGCCAAATGGGTTGTATTTTCAGAAGAATGGGCTATAATAGAAATAACCCGATAGCGTACGGAAGGGTCATGCTCCGCATCGTGGCCGTGGAGACCGGCAGGCCGAATTTTCATACAGGCCCCGCGCAGAAACAGCAAAGCCGGCAGAACGGACGATGCGCCCGGTGCCATACCCAGGTATCCCGCCGATTCAAACGGCACACCGGGAAGCGGCCATACCGCTTGAAATCAGCAGAATGAGGGGGCGGTTCCATTGGACAACGAAAGTCAAGCATTGGGCGGCTCCGCCGCCGACGAAATGGATTTGGACCTCATTGAAGGCGTCGATGAGGATGGCAACAAGGTTCTGCTGGAGGTCGTGCGTTATTTTTATTACAACGGGGAAGAGTACGTTGTCATGGGCGATGCACAGCCCGAAGACGAACACGGCGAGGAATGCGAGCCTTGTGACCATGACCATGGGGATGAAGATGAGGAAGAAGCCGTTAATCTCTATATAATGAAGGTTGTGGAGTTCGAGGAAGACGGCGAGGAAATGGAAGAGTTCGTTCCCGTGGAAGATGAAGACCTGCTCGAAAAACTCATTGAAATCGTACAAACGGATCTTGAAACTGACGTAGTGGACGACAAAGACTAACCTCAAGGTTTGGTACTATCAGAAACGGATACCCCAATCGTCAGGTTTCGAGCGGGCTGGAAAACAGAATAGGGTTCTTCAGCCGGGTCGCGCAGGCGGCCCGGTTTTTCC
The DNA here is from genome assembly GCA_009783365.1 of Clostridia bacterium. The sequence goes on from WRHG01000040.1 coordinate 6,630, forward strand.
TTACATTCACAGTCCGAAATTTTTAGGATCAAAAGAACCGTCGTGATACGCCGCAAACGCCTCCGGGATGACGTCGACGCGCGATTTGAGGATGTAGAACAGGCAGACGCCGTTTCGGCGTACCGCGTAGTGTTCCGCGTTGTAGAGCAGGTACTCGATCACCTCGTCAGCCCGCCCCTCGGTAAGCCGGTACGTCACCGACAGCACGGGTTCCGCATCATCGGCGGGGGCCCATCCCGCCGGCAGTATCCCGTCGGCGAGGGTGCCGATGACCAGTTGATACAGTTTACGAAACGTTTTATCGTCCGCCGGTTCGCCACCGATTCTGAACGCCTCGGCGCTCACTTGGTTTCCATCCTGCCCCGGCATAGGATCGCCGTTGGCGTCCAGCTCCGGCACCCGCTCGATCTCCAGCGTCTCCTCCACACCGCCGCCCACAACATATATCCGGTCCACATTCGCGATATTGATGATGTTCGAGAACCGGTCAATCAGCCTTGCCGTGGAAATGGAAGCCAGGAACGCCACCGAATCCCGGCGGATCGTATACACATCGGTTGTGTCGTCTATAAGCGCATATACGGCGTCAGCACCGCAGTCGCCGCCGATGCGTAGCGCACGGATCGGGCTGCGCCGGCCCGCGTCATTCTCGCCGTATGCGATCAGATGATATCGCGGGGCGTCCAAGCCGTATTGGGCAAGCGTCTCGCCGTCCGCTTTGTCCACGAACCCAATGATCTCTATCGCTGCGATATCCCGGAAGTACTCGTCGACGCTTTCGGCATTCGCCGTGTATTCAACCGGCGATGTTATCCATAAGCCGCTTATGCCCAGCGACTTCCGTTCCGGTTCATACCCCACAATGATGGTCTCAATCCCCATCCCTGTCAGCGATGCCCGCACGATCTCCTCGGCGGTGATCTGCGGCAGCAACGCGACGTGCATCTCCACGCGCGTTCGCGTCCAGGCCGCGCCCACCGACGGGTAGGCGAAGTACACATCCGGCAGTCCCTTTTCCATCAGGTAATAGCGCAGACCGCTGGGCGCCTTGTCTCCCAGTATGAACACGCGGGCCGTTCCGTCGGCAAACACAATCTCAACCGTCGCCGACGGATCGTCCAACCCATAAACCTCGAGGTCTCCGGGTTCATTCACGGCGTCGTCATACAAAATGGACGCGCACGCCGACGCCAGGCTGCGCGCCTTGGACGGATCCACGGCAAAATCAGGGGAATCCTTCATGCGGTATTCATCATCGCCAACTGGTATCAGCGTATAGCCGCCTTCAGCCGTCTGTACCGTTATCTCAGCTAAATCGGCAATTGTTCTGTCAACGAGCTTTCGCGTCGTATTGGCAGGCGGCTGCGTCTCCGCCTGTTCCGGCCGGATGCGATCCGCCAGCAGCACGCCCGCAACTGCCAGGCCGGCAACCACCGCCAGCACCGCCAAGGTGAGCTGCCGGCGCTTATTCATCCCACGCTCCTTACGCGGCTTGCGCAGCGCGCCGGCTCCGCCAAGCACGCCCGACTCCTGCCCCCGGTCCGCGGGACGCTTTGGTTCGTGATCCATCACAAATGCCTCCTTCGGAGCCAAACGACGATTCCCGTCGCCAGCACCGCCAGCGGGACCACGAGCACCACCAGCGCGCCCAATGTATAAAATACGCTTGCAGACGGAATTTGCAGCCCGGCCCGCTGGGTCGTCTTGGACAGGATACTCAGGTGGACCGACTCGTCCTTGGCGGCCCATTTGACCGTCGACACAAGCAGTTCGCCATTGTAATAGGAGCTGAGCATCTGATCGGCGGCGATGGCCGGCGTACTGCCGAACAATACCACACGGCTTCCTTTATCCGGTTCCGCATCGTTTCTGCGTTCCACCGCCGCAGCCAGGGGAAACGGCCCTTCCGCATCGCCGGCCTGCTTTTCCATCGTTGCGCGAGATGGATCGGTAACGTCGATCCGGTATGAACCCGGCCTGGACAACAGCAGCTCCGTGACGATGAAATCGCCGCGCTTCATCTCCGGCATCTTCACAGAGCGGGTTTCAGGGATGATGATACCCTGCCGGTTCGTCTCGATCAGCGGCGTCGTTATCGCATGATCATTCAGTTTCGGCAGAAGAAACGTCGGCCTCATCGGATAATATTGACTGCCGTCCCTCGGGTCCGCTACGACCATGCCATCGTCGAATCCTACGCCGTAGTAGTCCAGCAGCGTCTGAAAGTTCGGCAGGTTGCCGGGGGCGGCAACATCCAGCACATAAATCATGTTTCCGCCGTTTTGCAGGCAGGCCATGATGCGGTCCCGCTCCTCGCCGTCCAGGTCCTTCTGCGGCGACAGCACCAATATCACGTCGCCATTTCCGGCGTCCATCTCATCAGTCAGCGATACCTCGATCACATCGCAATTGTTTGACGTAAGCAGCGTTTGCATCGCCGCCAAACCGGAGAGCGGGACCTCCCCATGGCCCTGCAGCACATAGACGGCGGGCGTTCGCATAGCGGTCACGCTCAGCATCGCCTCCGTAAACAATCGCTCGTAATCGTATGAGACGGGAACATACTGCTGATACCGCTCGTCAAACCTGTATCCAAAGAGCTCGCCGTACGAGTATACCTTAAACCGGCTCCGGTCGGTATTGGACACGATGACCGTGTTCGAACCGAAAGCTGCGGTATCCGCGGAACGGAACGCACTGACAAGACCGGGGTTCCGATCCGGATCGACAACCTGCACGTCCACATGGCGGCTGGCTGCGCTATACCGGTTCAGCATCTCCATCACCTGCGGGTCTTCCCTGCCCTGCGCCGCGAGCACGTAGAATACCACGTCCCGGTCAAGGTCGCGCAGCGCCGCGTTGGTACGCTCGGAAAACTTCATCAGGCTGTTGTATGACAGATCCAGCCGAAGAGCCCAGCGATCTTCCGCAGCCCTAACGCCGACGTTGACCAGCACGATGATCGCCACCACCAGCAACGTCACCAGAATCGAATACCCGCCGATGCGGAACTTTCTGCGTTTCAAAAACCACAGCGGACGAAATGCCATTTTACGAAAGGTTTTCCGCTTTTCCATGGCTCAGCCCTCGCTCCATCTTCTTTTATCGATGACTCGCACCGTTAAAAACAAAAAGACCGCGCAGAATGACACGAAGTACAGCGTCCCGCTGAATCCAAGCTGCGCGCGCGCGAATGCATCATACCGCCGGATGACGGAAAGCCAGGATAGGATGTCAGCGACCCACGGCGACGGGATGATGCCAACCATCGCGTCGATGACCCATAGAAAAAAGTTGATCCCGAAGGTCGCCGCCGCTGCGGACACCTGGTTTTCGGTCATTGACGAGACGAGCACGCCTACTGAAATAAAACAGCAGCCCATCAAAAAGAAGCCAAGATATGCGGTCAACACCTCGCCCCAGTAGATTCTGCCATAGAGGCCCACAATCAGTATATAAAGGCCGGTGATTGCCAGCGTCAGCAAAAACACGGCGGCAGCCGCAAGAAATTTGCCGGCTACAATCGCCTTCAACGACAGCGGCGATGTCAGCAGCAACTGCTCGGATTTATTGCGCCGCTCCTCGGAAAACAGCCGCATCGTCAGGATCGGTATCAGAAACATGAGCAGCACAGTGAATTGCGACAGCAAGTTTACCAGGTTACCGCTTCCTGACGCCATGTTCGAAAAAAAGAACATCAAACCGCCGACCATCAGGAAAAAGCCCATAAACACATAGCCGATCGGCGTCTTAAAATAGCTTTGCATCTCGCGTTTCCAAACGGCCCGCATCGTTACGCCTCCTCCCTTCCGGATGTGAGTTTCAGAAAAATCTCCTCCAGCGTCGTATCCGCAGGCCGCAGCATCAGCAGCGGAGCATTCATTTCCGCCAGGGCCGCGAACAGCGTTCTGCGGATATCGACCCGGCTTCGGGTCTCAATCATAAAGTCTGCGGAACCAGGCTCCAGTATGCCCTGCGGCTCGATCCGCAAAACGCCCTCAAGCTCCGAAAGCGCCCGCGATACCTGTGCTTCCTCCCCGGCGACGCGTATGATCATTCGAGATGTCTCACCCTCGCCGGCCGTTAAATTAGCCAGAGAGTCAATGGCCACAATGCTTCCATTGTCGATGATAACGACGCGCTCGCACACATCCGCGACCTCGTGCAGGATGTGTGATGACAGCACCAGCGTATGGTCGTGGCCCAGGCGCTTGATCAACAACCTGATCTCCATGATCTGCGTCGGGTCCAATCCAATTGTCGGCTCGTCCAGGATGATCACGTCCGGATCTCCCACCAGCGCCTGGGCAATTCCCACCCGCTGTTTATATCCCTTGGAGAGGTTGCGGATCAGCCTCCCCCGCACATCGTCGATCTTGACCAGCCCGCAGATGTCCGCCAAATGCCCGCCAATGGCCTTGCCGTTCACTTCCTTGATCTCGCAGACAAAGCGCAGATACTCGTCCACCGTCATTTCCAGGTACAGCGGCGGCTGCTCCGGCAGATACCCGATGCGCCGCTTCACGTAACGCGGGTCGTCCACGATGTCGTGCCCGTCCAGAAGCACCGTTCCCTCGCTGGGGGACAGGTATCCGGTCACGATATTCATTGTCGTCGTCTTACCGGCGCCGTTTCGCCCAAGGAAACCAAGCACCTCGCCCTTATTGATCTCAAAGCTGATGTGATCGATTGCGAGCTTGCTGCCATAGCGCTTGGTGACATTCTCAATCTTGATCATTCCCGTGCGTTCCTCCCTTCCGTCGCACGCATCATTTCCCATTTACCAGATGCCTACCCGTTCTTCCGGGGCGAGGTACATGCCGTCGTCCTCCTCTACAGAAAAGGCGGTGTAGAATGCATCCTGGTTGCGTGCCTGCATGTTGGCGCGCAGCTCATTGGGAGCGTGTACGTCAATGGCCAAAAGAAGTTGCTCGAACTGCGGCATGACCTTGATGCGCCAGATCGTAGCCCAGTTCTCGAAGAAGGCGCACGGGTCCGGATCGGCAAGGGACTGGCATATTTCCAGCGCGCAGCTAAGCCCTCCGGCGTCCGCAATGTTTTCGCTGACCGTGAGCTTTCCGTTTACCGCGCCGTCCGTAAAAGGAATGCCGTCGAACAAAGCGACCATGGCCTGGGTCCGCTCGTCAAAAGCGGCGTAGTCCTCCTCCGTCCACCAGTTATTAAGGCTGCCGTACTCGTCGAACTTTGCGCCATTGCTGTCGAAAGCATGCGTGATTTCATGGGCGATGACCGCGCCGATGCCGCCCAGGTTGCGGCTGTCCGACTGATCCAGGCTGTAAAAAGGCGCCTGCAGAATCGCGGCCGGGAAAGTGATAGCGTTCGCCATCGGCTGATAGAAAGCGTTTACGGTGGCAGCGCCTGCATCCCAATAGGAGAGGTCGGTTTCCTGCCCGCACTTGGCCAGGTTTGCCTCCATTGCAATACGGGAAAGCGCCATCATGTTGCCCATTAAAGTGCCTCCCTCCCGGCTGGGGGTGACTTTGATAAGCGTGTATTCCGGCCGCAGCTTATCCGGATAGCCGATCTGCAAGGCCATGCGTTCCAGTTTGCGCTGCGCGGCCTGCACGGTCTCCGGACTGAGCCACTCATTGGCCTGAAGCCGGCGCCCAAATATCTGCAACATCTGTTCCACCATCGCGGTCACATCCCGCTTGGCTTCCTCACCAAAATAGGTACGGCCGTAGTAGTTACCCACAGGGCCGTCGAAAACAGCGTACGCCAAACGGTAAGCGCGCTTTTGCGGTTCATCCATCTCCGCCTGCCCGGTCATGGTCATCCGATACGCGGCGGCGGCGGCTTCCATGTCCTGGGAGAGCATGGGCGCCGACGCATATACCGTACAGGCTGTTATCCAACTCTTGATCAGCGGAAAATTCTCCTCGTTCACCACCTGATCCAGGGCGGTGAAGTATGCGGGATGCAAAACCACAACGCGCTCCGGAACGGCTGGCACCAACGCCTCAACCAGCCCGGCCAGATCCAGCGCCGAACTGCATGCCGCGAAATCAGCCAGCGCCATCGGATTGTACAGCTTTGTATAGTCGCTCATCTCTTCGGAAGAGGGCATATAGGGCATCACCAACGCGTCAAAAGTCATGGCCTGCTCGACGATTCGGGCGGCGTCCTCATTGTCGTAACCGCACAGTTGAAGCAATGTCCCAAGGCTCTGTCCGAAGACCTGCAACAGCGCGTCGCCGGTGGGCGTATTGTAGTAACTCACATCAGGCAAAAACAGCGAAGGTCCCGACAGATAGAGCGCGTATTGCCGCGCATTCCCCATGTCGGCCGTAACGCCGCAGCTCAACAGCGCCGGTATTTGACGGAGAATAAAGCTGGGTAACGAAGCGCTTAGTTCCGCAAGGCTGCTCAGCCCGTCGATTTCCGCCAGGTACGGGGCGAGAGGTTGTGCGCCCTGCTCGTCACGGGCCTCATAATCGGCGGCCATGGCATATAGCTGTAGAAATTCGGGCAGCGCCTCAAATTGCGCGGCGGTCTCGTCCGTCATAGCCGCAAAGTCCGTCATAAGCAACTGTTCTACCTGTTCCCCAAGATCATCGAATCCGCCCACCATGAACTTGTTGGCGGGAATCTCGGCAACGCTTAACCACTCCGCGTTGACCGCCGCATATAGGTCGTCCTGAGGGCGAAGCGCCATCTCACCGGCCGCCGCAAAGGCGGACAGCGCCATAACCGTTACCAGCGCCAATGCCGACGCGCATAACACCCATCGCTTGCTCATCGTTACCCCCTCCTAATGATCATGAAACTCTGTTCAGTCTATATTA
>WRHG01000041.1 GCA_009783365.1 Clostridia bacterium
TTAAACAGTCAGGTCAAAATCCTCGCTTCTCAAAAGCGGATTATTTTCAAGCCGACCAACAGCTTCTATCAGGTCTTGTCAGCCGAGGCTTGCATGCCGCCTCGCGCGTTCTCTATACGCGTTCGTTTTTTCAGCGCATAATTTGTGTCAAATCATCAGAACCCTTGGCTGATCCAAAGGATATCGGCAGGCTCATCCTCCGCAAGCGCAATAAAGCAATAATCACTGTTTCCCAAACGGTATTCGATCATATACACTGTATAGATTGGGAGCTCCAGCCATGTTTCGATAATTTCTGCCCGGCCTAACGCCTCCATTACTTCCGAAAAAAGGCTTCCCGGCCCAACGCCGTTAATTTTGAAACCAGGATAGCAGTCGATCAATTCCGGCGTATCGCTGTCGGGATAAAACGCAAACGCCATACCCAAATCTTCATAGTAATATCCGTCCATGGCGCCCTCCGGCCCGGCGGGCGCCTCCGTAAAGTCCGGCCCCAGTTTCTCGATAATTTCATCTCTTGACATAGACAAAAACGCATTGATTTTCCTTATTTGCAGCACATCGGCCGCACTTGCCGGGGAAGCGTCAGGCCACGCGGCATCGGGCCGCTGGTTGTCCAAGGCGGCTTCGGCATAGGCGTATGGAATCCCGTTTTCCCGCGCGTAGTGTTCCGCATAGCCGCCCTTTATCACCGCGAGGGTGAGGCTAGAGCAGCCGGCGAATGCGTATTCATCAATAACAGTGACATTCGCGGGAATGGCGAGGGCTCCCAGCCCGGAGCATCCGGCAAAAGCGTACTCACCAATGCTTACAACGCTATCCGGTATGATTATATTGGACAATTTCTCACACTGATAAAACGCATAATCTCCAATGTCCTTCACGCCGTCGGGAATGTCCACGCTGACCAGGCCGTCGCACTGATAAAATACACCGTCCTCAATACCCTGCACACCGGCAGGGATGACCATGTCCGTTAGGCCTCTGCACCCGGCAAACGCATAGAAACCGATGCCCCTCACGCTGTCGGGGAGGGTCATGTCGGTCAGGCCGGCGCAATTATAAAACGCGCAATCGCCTATACTGATTACAAAATCGGGAATAATCACACGGGTCAAGCCGCTGCACCCGTCGAAAGCGTGACTGCCGACATGCGCCATACCGTTTGGGATTGTTATGGCGGACAAACCGGCGCAATGATAGAATGCCTCGTCGCCGATGCTCGTCACGCTATCCGGGATGGTTACATCCGTTAAGCCAACGCACCCTTCAAACGCCGCGACGCCTATATACAGCACTCCTTCAGGTATTGAGTAGGCGCCTTCTCTGGCGGCGGGGTAAGCCAGCAGCGATTCTCGCCGCCTGTCAAAAAGAATGCCGTCATGCTGTATGTACGCCGGGTTGGAGGGGGACACGTCTATGTGAGCCAAACCGCAAAACGCAAAGGGATTTTTCCCGATGCTTGTAACGCTATCCGGGATGGTGACGCCGGTTAAACCGCCGCATCCCCAAAATGCGCTGTCGCCGATGCTCGTCACGCTGTTCGGGATGGTCACGCTGACTAAGCCGTCGCACAATTCAAAGGCGGCAAAACCGATACCCGTTACCGGATAACCGTCCAGTGTGTCCGGGATTGTCAGTTCAGCGGCGTTGCCGGCGTATGTGGTGATGGTGGCCTGATCGTCCGAGAGGGTGTAAGCATAGTCTCCATTCGTTACTGTCTCCGATTCTCCGTCAGCGTGATGTGGATTCGAGAAAAACCCTGCACCCTCTCCATCGTTGTATAGCCCGTAGAAGGGCAGCGTTTCGGGCGCTTTCTCCCAGGCGTTGGGCATACAGATCCATTCCAGAAACCCATCGGGCAAATCGGCGGTCTCCCTGCCGGGACAATAGAGCATGAATACCTCGCCGCCCTCCATTCCATAGGCGTCGGCGCTTATGACCCGCACACCATCCACAATGCGCTCCTCGCCGGCGCTCCCCTCGAGTTCAAGCGAAACGAGCCGCAATTCATACGTGTATGAATCTATCTTTCCGGTCACGGCAAACATGCCGGAAAAATAACATTCGTACCGCGTTCCCTCAGGATAGTCGTCGCCGGTATCGCCCATGTCCGAGTCGTGGAAATACCCTGTGAAACTGCCGTTTTCAGACACTTCGATTTCAGTACACCAGCCGCCGACTCCGCTCAAAAAACTGAATGTGTTTCCACCTATAAGCGCGAACACCCCATTGTCATCCGTATCCGCGGCAGCGGACGGCTGTGTCAAAACATAGTCTATACCGTTTTCCTTTGCGTATCGCTCTGCAACGCTCCCTGGCTCTACGCTCAGAACGAGGCCCTCACATTCAGCAAACGCCTTTTCACCGATGTTCGCCACGCCGGCCGGTATGGCCGCGCTGATCAACCCGCTGCTGGAGAACGCCATATCGCCGATGCTCGTAACACTGTTGGGAATGGTTATGCCGGTTAAGCTGTCACAAAGCAAAAACGCCTCATCCCCGATTCTTTTTACCACATAACCATCCAGCATATCCGGAATCACCAGTTCACCGCTTGGTTCCTTCACGCTCCACAGAAGCGTCGCGCCGTTCTCTTCGAGAATATACGTCCACTGCCCAACCGCGTCCGTTCTTTCCTCTTCGGCAACTCCCGCCGTTATGAAAAGCACGAGCAAAACCGCAAGTATCCCTGCCATTTTACGATTTACAAGCTTCCTGCGCATCCGGTCCATACCTCCTTTAGCAATGAATGAACTGCACGATCCGTATATCCTGGAACAAGCGCGCCTCATCTCCGTGAAGCGGAACAATGAGCAGATGATGTCCCTCCTCCTTACGCGCTGTCGCTCCGCGCGTAAGGAGAAACCGCAAATCTGCGGAAACGGGGACGCGTCAGGCGCTTAATCCGCATCGCCAAACAAATTGTCCGAAAAGGAATTATTCTCAAAACGAACGAGTCCTGACGAGTCCAGATAACTCACAGTGTTGCCGGTAAAACTCGAGTTTCTCACAATCGTTTCCGGGGAAGCCGTTACTGAGAACAGGCTGTCGCCCTTCAAATTGAAGAACCGGCACTGGTTAAAGGTTATGCTTTCGGAGTCATCAATGCTTACGCCCCAATAAGATTCCATATCCCTGAACACGCAGTCCGTAAAAGAAACATCTTGACAGTACTCCATGGACATAATCATGGCTGTGCATTCATAAACGGACGAATTATCAATCGCAACGCCGCAGACGTTCGTAAGTGAAATCCCGTACGCGCCGCAGCCGTACATATGCACGTTGTTGATCCGTATGTCCGCACACTCTTCAAAGTAAAGCACGCCGCCATCGCAGGATCCGGCTTTGGCTGTATGACCCATGGTCACGTTTTCGATCGTAATGCCCGAGCAGTAAAGAAAGGTCAGCACCTCCGCGCAGCTCGGATCGACGACAACTTTGCAATCGGGCGATTCACCCTTGATTGTCAAGTTATGAACATTCAGTATCCACAGGTTTTGATAGTATCCGTAATCATCCCAGTATTTTTCCTCGGTTGAAAACGAGCCCTGATGAACCTGCGACAGATTGTACTCACCGTCCGACAGCACAATCGTGGTGTTGGAGCCGATCGCGTCCATAAACTCCTCAACCGTGCTTACGGCAATCGTTTTCACGTCTTGATCTGAATCCTGGCTCGCCGCTGAAGCCACACCTTCGGGGAAGGCCGGTGCATACTCGAAAGGAATCCCGTTTTCCGCCGCGTAATACTTAGCAAGGCTGCCTTTCGAAACACCTAAAGAGAGTTTGTCGCATCCATCAAAAACATGATAGCCGATCGTATTCAAACTGGGTGGGATCGTTAGGCGGGTTAAAGCTGTGCAGGACTGAAACGCCGCGTCATTGATTGTTCTCAGCCCGTATGGGATTGACACATCCGCTAAACGGAAGCATTCAAAAAACGCCCGGGCTCCGATTTCACGAATGCTCCTGGGGAGCATCACACCGGTCAAGTCTTGGCAATACGCAAACGCGCCGTTTCCTATACCCGTCACCGGATAGCCGTCCAACTCGCCCGGAATCACCAGATCGCCGCTGGGTTTCTCCGCATACCCAGTAATCGTTACGCCAACTTCCTCCCGTACATACGTCCACCGCCCGGCCGCATCCGTTTTTTCTCCTTCGGCAACTCCGGCAGCCATGAAAAGAACCAGAAAAACCGCTGTCAATCCTGCTATCTTAACGTTTAAAAGCATCCTGCGCATCCTTTTGCCTCCTCCATTCGGTTCATGAATGTACTGCTCTATCCTTGCATACTCCCGCCCCTGCTTGTTTCAGCATCCCGCCCGGCTTTGCGGGGTGGTGAGCGAAGCGGCCATATAATCCATCATTCCCGGCGAGGCTGTCTTTTCCTCGGTATTGCCGCTGTCAACGGCAAACAAGCCCTCCGGTATGGTAATGCTATATCCGTATTCCGGGCTTAAGCTGTTAAAATCAGTGGCAAAAGCCTGCATATCTCCAAGAGCTGCTGCGTCCATCGGCAAGTCAGCCTGTCAGCCTGACGCTTGAAACCCTTAGCCGCTCATCGCGATGATCGCGGTCATCACTCGCCATTCGACGTTATCCAAACATTGGCGTACAGCTTAATATACCGCTCGTCATCGTTGATCTCCATCATGAAACCGACGCCGCGCAGCGTGGCGGCCTGCATCCCGTTCACATGCTCTTCACCGGCAAACACTTCACCGAAATTAGGGCTCATCGCCTCCATCAGCTCGCCAAACTCCTCTTGCGTGGTTTTCTCATCAACTGCGAGGATGGTGAAATAGAGCGCCATCAAAGCCAGTTCCACAGGCGCTCCGCCATGATCCAGATGGATGCTCAGTATGGCGACGTCGAAATCATCGTTCCCACCGTCATAATAAAACACCTTCATAAAGCCGGCCAGGTCCAGCGAATGCTCATAACCAATCGTCCCATCAGGGGCAGAGAACTCGGCGACGGAAAAGTCCGTTTGCTCAGCCAGCGGCAGCCCACTCTCCGCCGCGTAGGCCAGCAGTGCCTGGAACCTAGCCTCCCATAGCGACGAGGGCATGGTGATCTGGGCGGCCGTCGCGCCGGAAGCGGCCAGGAGCATTGAAAGAGCCAGGGCAAGACATGTCCATTTTCTCAGGTTGGTATTCATAGGGGTTCCTCCTGTTGTTGATAATTGTCCGCCGATCCGCACATGGCGTCATGGGAACGATTGATGTGTTCAGTATACGCTCTCAGGGGTATGAAGACAAGCTGCATATTTACGCAGGTTCCTCTCGTGACGCCCGCTTACCGCCCTCCTGGAACGCGAAACGTATCGATGCCCGTCCCGGTATCCGCGTCGACGATCCGGACAAGGGTACTTGGGGACTCTTTGCCCTGTAGCGCATGGCTTGCGGCCATTCGGAGACCCATAAGCGCCGGAACCGTCTCCAGCCAGTCTCGGTCAATATCAGCTTCCACATAAAACGTAATCTCGGTAAAGCCGGTATCCATCTCGCAGTTACGAACCCCGGAATCCGTCTTAAGCAGCTGCAGCACCGTTCCGGGCACATCTTTCATCCAATTGGCCCACAACTGGGTCTGCTGGTCCGGCGTCATCGTATAGGTGAAAGAGCCATCGCGGTTGACCGCGAAATCAATGCCCCGCTCTTCCGCCTGGGCTTTCGCCTCCTCTTCGCTGAGCCAGCTCATCAGGGATACGTCAATGGTGACGGTGAGCGTTTCTTCTACCCCGCCGAACGCATCCTTCAGCAGGGTATAGGCTTCGCCAAAGTCTTCGGCGGTATAATCTCCGGTTGCGATGGCCCTGTTATAGGCGGTGAAGGCTTCGCTGTAATTCTCCAGGTTTATCTGCACATGGCCCAGAAACCCCCATATATCGCCGCTATCGGGATATTCCGCCAGACCGTTGGCACAGGCCTGTACCGCCTCCGCCAGCTCCTCCAACTCCGCGTGGCAGAGCGCCGTGAAAAAATGCATGGCTTCATCAGAATAGTTCAAGTCCTTTGCTTTCAGAAAATCCGCCAGCGCCGCTTCATATTCGCTGATGTGGACATAGGCAACCCCTCTGTCACGGTAGTATTCTCCATCGCTCCCATCCAGCCGGATCGCCTCGTTGATCGATTCCAGCGATTCCTTAAACCGCTCCAGCCCGAACAGTGCGCCACCGCGCGAATGATGATACCCGGCAACGCCGGGACGCCGCATAATGGCTTCGTCCATCAAGGCCAGCGCCTCCTCGTAGGAATCCGCGTCCAGCAGTTCCTCTACGCGCGCCAGCAGGTCCGAATCGCCCTGGTCGCTGCCCTGATCCGCGGCTTCAATACCCGCCTCGCCTGCCTTTTCCTTCGCTTCGGCATAGTTCGCGATGTCCGAGGCGACATAGTATCCGTTAGCGACCGCTCCGTCGTACGCGGCCAGAGCCTCTGTATAGCGGCCCTGTTCCATCCGCGCGTCGCCCAGCATGAGCCACACTTCATCGGCAATAGGAACTCTTGCAAGGTATGCTTCGCAGTGTGACGCGACCTCCTCCAAGGCGCCTCGCTCCTGTTGGATGATGGCCGCGAAGTAATACGCATTCGCGTAATCCGGCGCCAGTTGAATGGCCTGTTCCAGATCGGCCAGCGCCTCGTCGGGCCGGTTCAGGAGAAAGAGTACGAAACCGCGGTCGCCGCGATACTCCCCGTTCAAGGGCTCCAATGTCACCGCTTTGTCGATTGCCTCATAGGCATCTTGAACCTTCCCGGTGTATATCATCGACGATCCATACTCGTCTAAATAACGCGCGTTTTCCGGATCGATTCGGACAGCATTCGAAAACGCCCGCTCCGCTTCCTCGTCCCGCAAGAGGTGAGCCAAGGCCAAGCCGCGATAATAGTGGCATTCGGCTGCGTCGCCGCTTTCGGCGGCGGCTTCGTCAAAAAGCGCCAGCGCCTCTTCATAAGCTTCCGCATCCAGCAACGCCTGCCCGCGTGCCAGCAGGCCGGGATCGGTTTCCGGATTATCGCCGCCTGCAACCGGGATTTTTTTGGTAACGGAAATCCGATAGTCGGCCTCGGTCCAGGACAAATCGACCTGAAGCTTTGCGCCGGGGGAGGCAGACTGCCCTACCAGCACCCCCGAGCCGGGCACGTCCAGCGGTGCGCCCTGCACAACCTCAAACCCCATCCCGATTAAGTGATCGGTGTAAGCGATCAGGTCGTCGCGAACGGAGGGGCTTTTGTAGTTGAACGCCTGCTGTTCATACCCCATCCCCGATCCCGAATCCGATCCCGTACACTCGCGGAAACCGACGATAGCGGTAACAGAGTCCAACATGTCCTCGCCGAAAACGAAAGGTTCCGTCTCCTTGGCGAGTTGCGGATATGCCTCGCTTTTTGCCAAACCGGCGGGTGCGGCAAAAGAAGCGACAAGATCACCGAAATCCGCCATCGCGGCGGCGGCTTCGCCCTCCTCGGCAGTCAGCGTAATCTCATAAAACCGCGCGTCGGTAACCACGAACGCCTGCGAGAGGGCGATTCGATATCCGCCTTGTTCATACCCGCCGCTCAGGTGTCCCATTGGATAGCCACCCAATTGACCTATGCCCGCCGGAACCAAAATCGTATACCCGGGAAGGGTTTCCAGATAATGCGCTTCATATCCTCGGATGATTGTTAAAAGGTCGTCCGGAGTGATCTCCTCTTCCACTGCCCCCTTGTCTTCGACGCAGACGTTCACAAAGGGCGGTTGAGCCACATCCTCCTTAAACAGGTACACGCTGAGCGTGCTGTCCAGGATTCCGCGAATCGAGGCCACGACCGTGGTCATGTCCGCGCTCAGACGGCCTGAGCCCATGACCTCCTCTATATTGGCGCTGTCGATAGCCATCCAGCCTTCGGGAACTGTGAAATGGAAGCCGGCTACGGGATGGGCATACTCCGCCGCGCTTGCGGACGAACACAGGGACAGAAAAAGGACAGCGGCGAGCATTACGCATAAGAACCGTTTCATAGATGAGTCACTCCCTCGAATATGTTTGTTATGCGACAACGGTCGGCTCTTCGACCAGAAACAGCGCAAACAATTCTCCTTTGCTCTGGATGTTCAGCTTGCGATATAAATTGCGCGTGTGAAAGGACACGGTGGAGAAGCTGACTCTCAGTTTGGCCGCGATCATCTTTTGGGAATCGCCGGCCAGCAAAAGCGATGTTACTTCTTTTTCCCGAATGGTCAGGTCCAGGCTGTCCACGGTCTCGCGGGTACTCTTCCGTTCCCGTATACCCTCCCGAATCTCATTCAGCAGCGCGTCGGTGCGCGTGCGCTCAAATTTGGTGTAGAGATAGAATATCGCGCCGATGACGCAAAGCCCGGCAAGCAGTAAAACGCCCTGCCGAGATTGCCCCGGCAGCGCGCCCTCAATGCCCTTCTCCGTAAACTGCGTCAGATTCATCAAGAAGTCCGCGCCGGCGGGTATGGCAAAGCCCAGGCACGCCATCCCCGGCCTGCGCGTGCCAACGGCATAATAGACCGGAATGATCATCACCGCCAGAAGCGGAGGCATTTTTCCGACCATGGTGACCAGGTTGTACGCGACCGCCAGCCGCGTACTCTGTATGCCAAAGAGGGACAGGCCCTGGCCAAAGCAAATCAGCAGCAAGCCGATCAGCACCGGCGCCAGCCATCTGCGGTGATGATACAGCAGCACAGCCGCCAGGATGACAAAAAACGCGAGGCTGTAAAAGAACAGCTCGTAGCCGGGCGTGTGGAAGTCGTCCATGTTGTCGAAATAAATGACCGTGTTGATCGCGCTGGAAAACAGCGAGTGTATGACGATGAGCGCGCATACGTTCTGTGGGAACCGCCGGGGGTAAACATGAAATACGGGGGATAAGGCAGGCGCGTCTTCCGCGCGCAGGCGAAGCCGAAGCACTGCCGCCGCGATCAGCAGCCCGGCAAAAAACATGTAGGAGTAGCTCAAATAGATGGTCGCGTTTTCCGTGGCGATCCAGGAATAGTAATACAGTTGACCGAAAACATGATCCAGTACAAAGGCCATGCCGATGTAAAGGGCTGCTTTTCCCTCCGGCCAGTACAGCGCGCCACGCCGCAGGGCAATGCCCATCGCTGTGGAGGGGCAAAGCACAAGCAAGTAGAGCAGCGCGTAGAGAACCGCCGGGCGCAGAAGCAATCCGCGTACCAAGAGGAAAACAGGCAGAATGGCGATGCCCATGACCAGCAGACCCACTGTGATCCATTTTTCTTTTCGGCCATCGCGAAGGACGCCCCCTCTGGCCAGCAGAGCTGGAATCACCGCCACACCGAGGATCTGCACGAGGTATAGGAAAGTGCTTGCCGTTTTAGCCGTGCTTTCCATCATGGCGGCGTACTCCGGCTCCGCAAAAGCGCCAACTTGGTCCAGAATGGCGGTCTGTTCCGGCTGTCCGGACAGTTGCAGATACTCTTCAAATGCAGCGGCATATTCCGGCTGACCGAGAAGCTCCGGCTGTTCGAAGATTGCCGAGAGTTCAGGCCGGCTGAGAAGTTTCCCGATATCGGAGCCGGCAAGGCGGGCCATGGCGACAAAGGAGTCGGAATGAATAAAAGCGAGACAGCCGGTACGAACGCCAAACACCCACAGCGAAAGCAGAAGGAAAATCCACCACCAGGAGCGGGAGCGCTTTTGGCTCGCGGCGGTCTGCTGGGAATCCGCGGCCGGGGTTACGGATGGTTCCGTAGAATTCAACTGATCGGTCATTTGCACAGCCTCCCCATGTTGTTGATGTCGCTCGTTGAGGTCAACCTCTAGTGCTCCGGCGATGCGAAATAATTCCTGGAGCGTCCCTCCCAGGAAAGCCCGATAGACAACTCATCATTCCCTTTATACGAGCTTTCGGAAATGGTCAGCATGATCCCCGGGAGCTTGAAAACCTGATAACGGCTCGATTGATCGGCAGCTGCAGCCTGCGAATCCGCATAATACGAAGCCGGCAACTCACGATAGCCGAAAGCCCTGGCCGCTTCAATGTAGCCGTTCACGTCGCCAGGCTGGTAATCTTGAATATACAGCGTGGCGAGCAGCGTCCGCCCGTCACCCGCCTCTTCCCCGGGCTCTGTCCGGTACAGGACGCCGAGCACACCGGCAGCGACATACTCCGGGATCAGTTCGCCAAAGACATCCACGGGCCATGCGGACGGAAGCAACAAGGTCGTATTCTGCCTGCCGTACTGGTCTGTACCCGCTTCCGCCAAATTATCCAGGGCCGTGCCATAACAGTCCGCTACACCGCCGGGGCGCCCGGCCTGCTCGAAATTGAGCAGCCCTGTTCCCGGTGTAACGGCGCTGTTTAACGTGTAGGATCCCCGGTTCAGGAAGTTGACGCCGATATCAAGGAAGGGCAGGTCGGCAAAGTCCTCGCTGAAGCCGATCCGAACAATACCGCCCTCGCCATACCCCGTCGTCAGCGATACAAAGCAATCTCCCTTTTGAAAACAACGAACGGCGTATTCGCCGGCTGCCTTGTACTGGCTGACAATGCTGTCGTAGTATCCGCCGCTCAACACCTCGCCGTACCCAAATGAGGCAAGGTTTTCGATGTATGCGCCCAGATCGTCCTCGCCGTATTCGTAAATGGTCAGCGCAAGGTATGTGATATCCTTTGCCGCATAGCTCATGTTCGGGCGTGTCACAAACAGATCGTACAGCCAACCGTCACCCGTATACTCCGGTATCGCGCCGCCCAGCAGTTCCGCCGGCCACGCGCGGGGGTAACTGATGGCGTCCTGAACAAGACTGTCATCAATGTCTTCCGTCGAAATCCACTGTTCCAACATATTTTGCATCGGCATCACTTCCACATAGGGCTGCAGCCAATCCTCATAGTTCTTCAGCCGTGTGGGTCCGCCCTGAGAAATCAGCGGCTTATTGCCGGAGTCATCCGACCGGTCTGGAAGCTCGAACGGATCGGGGACCTCCGGCGCTTCCCGTTCTGCCTTTCCGAATATCAACTTGGCTCCGTCTCTTTCAACAACCAGATTGCCGTCAACAGGCGTGAGGACCATACTGTCCAAATCTCCGCTTGCGGACAGGATGACCTGGCCGTCTTTTATACTCCACGTTCTGACGTTTCCCGACGCTTGTCCATCTTGAATTGGAATCGCGGAATAGTCCTCATTGAACAGCATGGACATATCCAAGCCGGCGGCAACCGGATCCGCAAACGTTCCTCCAATCTCCAAGACGTCCAAAGTCCAGGAGCCTATCACGTCGCCCGGTTCAAGGACAGTCTGCGTATCCATGCTCGGCGGCACAAGGGCGCCGGCCATTTCTTCGAAAGCCGATTTTGTGCCGGCTGCGTCATCCTTTCTCACAGATGGTTCGGCAGACATACGTTCGAAGATCATGGTCCCTTCGTCACCGGTCATGATGAGCTTATCCTTGTCCGGCATGTATGCGGTTTCTTCTCCATTCTCAAACACAGCCACACCGCCCTGCACACTCCACGCAGAGGATTCAATTACGTCGCCATCCAGTGCAATTTCCACTTTGCCGTCATCCCCAAAGGTCAATACAAAGGACAACTCCAGTTCCTCAGCGGTAAGCGAAATGCCATCCACATCGTAGGTCACGAGGCGCCATTCGCCGATAAAGGATGGATCGGTTGGTGTATTTTCCTGTTCCGCACGGTCGCGCTGCGCATTCAATAAGCCGGCCAAATTACCCAAACCCAAGATCGCGCCGGCTCCTTGATCCTCTTCCTTGCCGAATATTAGTTTCATTCCGTCTTCTTCGATAACCAAGTTGCCGTTATCAGGCGTGAACACCATGGGATTGTCGTTTCCGTCGGCGAGCAAGTAAATCTTTTCGTTAATTATGGCCCATCTTCCGTGTTTGTCCGCTTCTTGTCCGGACAGCCGCACAGTCGCGGTATCATCTTCGTTCAATACCATGCTCATATCCAAACTGACCGTAACCGGGTCTATTGACCTTCCTTCGGACTCCAAGAGGATCAAACGCCAAGCGCCTGCGATATTACCCGGTACGATGGCAGAGGCATCAACCGCCGCATTTTCGTGTTCCGGCGTACCTGATTGGGCCTGTTGATTGATATCATCCGCCGGCGGGTTCGAATTCTGCGAATCCGCCGTCTGATTCCGCATCGAAACGATCACCGCAGCGAATATGGGCTCGCACTCTGTTATTTGGTCCGCGTTGGCAAAGAGCGTTATGGTGTAGAGGATGCCCTCATCGGAAAAAATTGCCTGGCGAACGGCTTTCTGGCCGTCCTGTACAAACTCGCCGCCCAACACTACCGCTTCCAGCGCCCCAAAGGTCTTCTTCGAGATTGGAACCGTGGTATTGAACCCTTCATACATGGACTGCATGTATCCGACAAATCCGTCGCCGCGTGAAAGAATAGCGTCCGTAGAAAAATCCTGACCCAGATCCGTAATGCTGATGTTGATGCTGTTGCGAAAGAGACCGTTGATTCTATTGGTATCGAACAGCATGATGACCGCTCCCTCCGGCCTGCCGTCACCGCTCCAATCGGCATACCCGGAATCGCTGTATTCGACGACGTCCAAACCCATGGCAAGCAAACCTTCCGCAAGAGCGCCGTCAATGGCCATCCAGCCATCAGGTATTGTAAGGGTATAGGCGCCGGCGGGATGATTGAACACCTCCCCGTGGGCCGCAATCGTGCCGAAGGCTGCAATCAATACTAACACCATGAGTAACGCGCCAATTTTCTTCATCATAAAACACATCCCCTTTTCATTCATATTAACCTCCGCCGACACGCTACGGTTTTGTCGGACACTATCCCTTCTTTTTTCCACAAGCATCCTGATTTCCCTCCATTTTTTTTGCTAAACAGTCCTTACAAACATCCGAGGCTTCCGCCTCATATGAGCGGAAACAGTCGATGCAGACCCTGCGCCCACATTCCTGGCAGAGGCAAAATAGGTAGATCGCCTCCAGATTTGCTTGTTCGTAGGCTTCTTTGTACTGCTCGTTCCACAGCATACGATATATCCGGAGATCCGTTGGCAATCGCAGTCCGCCGGGATCGTACGCTTTCGGCGTGCTGCGCCATTCTATTCCGCATTGGTCACAAAAGAAACTGAACATAAAAACCTTTTGTGTGGAGCGGTCGGTGAATCTCTTTGTGACGGGG